>QHOJ01000069.1 GCA_003218735.1 Verrucomicrobiota bacterium | reverse complement strand
TACCCGCTCCTGATCCGCTGCCCGCTCGATTACAAGCCCGTTCGCCGTGAAGGCATCGACAAAGGATTTCCGACCGACCATCACAATCGGCGCACCAGCTCGCGCGAGCATGCCGCCAAAATAGCCACCCACGGCACCGGCTCCAACAACAGCAATTCGTGGCCAATCCAGTATCTGAGTCATCTAGTTCTCCGGGCGATGGCAGGATCATCTGCCTTTCTCAGAGTCCCGCCAATTGCTTGTTGAAGTAACGCATCCGCAATTTAGCGCTTTGGCCACGCGCGCAATGCGATTTGCGCAACTTGACGAAGCTGATTGTGACCAGCGCCGTCGGGTCCCGAAAAATTTAGTAAACGGCGTCTGGGAGGCGGTCTCTTTAGGTAAGAGCAGCCAAAAGCTCGCTTAATTCGATTCTGACAATGCTCGTAGCCGTATCCCCTAACGCCATATGGGAGGATGAGTTGCCATTCTGGACGAGCGACCCGCAGGCGTAAACGACATTGGGAACGTAGCCTTTCCGCTCATTCCCTTCCGGTCTTAAGAGCGGCTCTTCCATCTGGCCAATGATTCTCGCACCGTCAGTGCGTTTCGGCATCAGCTCGTTGCTCGATCTGCTCCAAGCTTGGCTGGGCGCTGCGAATCCAGTCGCGTGTATCATTGAGCTCGTTCTCATCCACGGGGATCGCCCGCGGGATTTCTTCTGCTCTTGCTACCATCTTCCCGCCGAATTTCACGGGTTTCGCGCGTTTGATCGAGAACTTCCAGTGATGCCCGAAACGATAGAGCGCATAAAACATCGTCTTCGCTTCTACAGCGCCCACGCCACTGCAGCGCATTGCATTGTAAAACATCCGGTCGCAATCCTGCCATGGGCGATTGCGTTGCTCATAGGCGACATCGTGCAACACGGAGGCATTCCGATATTTTCCTTCAAATGGCCCGCCCATTACCGACCAAAGCGAGCGCGGAATTGACACGCCGTCCACTATTGACCCAGCAGGCGCGACCCAGATGAGTCCGTGCGGATCGGTGTATCGCAACTCGCTCAACAAAGTCATCGTGCGACCGTCGGCATTCCAACGCGTCTCCGGTTCGCCGCTGTAATAACCCCACGGATTCGATTGCGCCGCGCCAGTTGTCGAACTCGGATTTCTTCCCGAAGCACATGCTGTCAAGAGAACCACGCTTACCAGAACGAGGCTCTTGAATTTTACTTTCATTATCGATCCAGCCGACCCCCGCTTGCCATCTCAATGCCCGATTATCGCCGGAGGGCAAACCGGTCCCGGCTGGCGGTTTTGTGGTTCTGGAATCGACGGCAGAATCGGCTCGCCTTCAGTTTGTTTTCGGTAAGGCTGGAGATAGAACATCATGAACACGCCAATCACGACGAGCAACGAGCCAATCCATTTCAACAACCAGCCCGGATCGCGCAAAATCTGCACCGTGCTTTGGGCGAGATTTTCCGGATTCCATGATGCTTGCGAAATTTTGTAAGTGAGTCCAGTCCACGTGCGCCACCATGCGCCAGGATAGCTGAATGGATTGTTCATCCAGCACGAGCCGGTGGCAGTTTGGCCGTCGGCAGTGACGACGCGCAGCGTACTTTTGAAACCGGCCGGACTGTCGCTTCCCTCATTTCGTTTCACTTCGAAGTCGAGCAACTCGAGTCCGATCGGCAGCGGAACGGTTTTCCAGCCGTAGGCGATCTGCGTTTCCTCAGGCGAAGTGGGCACAGCGATCTGCCAGCCGGCCGGAACCCACTGCTCAAATTTTTCTCCGTTTTGTTGGATCTGAATTCTCACGCCATCGGGAAAATCCGCTGCAGCTGGCGAGGTCGATGTTTTCTCCGCTCTTACCGGCGTGAAATCCATCCATTGCCTGGCGTGCGACATGACTTTATCGACGACAAGCTGCCAGTCCGCCCAACCCGTCGAGAGTGGCTTGTTCAGCTCGATCTTGCCGGACGATTGGCCATTCTTTCGCGAGGCGAGTTCGTAGGTAATCGCGCCATCGTCGGCGATAAAGAGCGTAAGATGATTTGGTGCTTCTTCTCCGCGGGCCGGCATCGTCGGCGGGCCGCCAGTCGTAGTCAATTCTTTTCCATTTCCATGGGGATTTGTTGCAGCCGCGGCAACGGGAACGCCTTTGCCGCGGATCGTAACGAGAACTGCCGGATTTTTCGGCTGATCCGTCACCGAACTCGGTTTGCCATCCTGAATCCGAAAATCCGGCCAGTAATTGTCGATCTTGAGAGTAAACGGAGTTCCATTGATTTGGACATCGCGTCCAAGATTTTCCGCGACATCGAAGCTGTTTTCTTTTCCGTCCAGCAAAATTACGACGCGACCCTTGTTTCCATTTTGCGGCGGATCAAGCCGGACTTTCGCGCCGGCGCTCCCGCCTTTGGCCGCGCGTCCAATCTGTTCTTCGGGCGCCTTGCTGAATGCAAAGATCGATTCCTCAAGCTCGACTTCTTCTCCGCTTTTGCTCGGCTGCGTAATTGTGCGCTCGTCTGGATGGCTCGGCGATCGGTCCCTACCAAAATCCGGTACGATGCCGCGCTTGAACTCGATATTTGCCAAGCCCATCGAAAAATTTCCGTGCTGCGGGTCGCCGGCTAGCAGCCAGCTATCGAGGTGCTGGTTCATTATGGCAGTCGAAATCGCAAAATGGAGCGCGGGCGCACCACCGTCGGTCAGCGGTTTCGGATTCAGCTTTCCTTCTATTGCGGAAGCGTAATTGACGATCTGTAAACGCGCGCCGGACGCGAGGCGGCCAAGATCGCGCGGATGCTGTGGAGTTGGCGGATGATGCAAAAATTCCGCGGGATATCCTTTCACAATCCCATCCACGTCATGCACGCGTAGCTGATGTTGATCTACCAGCAGGCGATTCGCGGGTGGATCGCCCTTAAAAATGGTGATTGTTCCCTCGGTTCCCCAGATCCGGCCGATGAGCGATCCGATCAGCAGCGTGATGATGCCGAGGTGCGTGATGAGAAATGCGAGATGATGTTTGCGCCACGGCCAGCGCGAGAGCGCGGAGACAGTGAGATTCGCCCCGAGTAGGACGAGCCAGAGATTAAACCAGGGCGCGCCGTAAACGTACGCGCGAGCGACCTTCGCATCGAAACTCGATTCGTAAATCGTTCCTGCGATCGCGGCGATGATCAGGACCGCAAGCAAAACGACCGCAAGCTTGAGCGAGGCAAAAAATTCGAAGACCGGATTGATTTGCCAGGCGGGTTGGTCGGATGAATTCGAATTCGCCATGCGAAGATCGATATCTTCTGCGAGAACGTGTGTGCGTTCAAACAGAAGGTGGATCGGCCGCTCCGCGGGCGATGCTAAAATAAATGCGACTTCGCCGTCTAGACTAGCATCGAACAAGCCGCCTTTGCCACGCTACGGCGCGCCGTGGGGACTGTTCGATCCACCTAATCTGCGAAATCGCGTAGTTGTTCGTCCAAATGCTAGACGATCAACGCGTCCACGCTTTCCAGCGTTTGCGAATTGGCCTTGCGTAATCGTCGACGTCGATCTTTTTCAATCGTTTAACGCCGTCTTTCACCGCTTCGGTCGAGGTTTCGTACTTCTCCCTGGCTGATTTAAAGAGTGGCCACAAGAAAGGAAGCGAAAGAAAGCTCCAGTTCAGATTTCCGAGCGGGGACTTTACTTCGACTTCGGTTTTAGGCTCGGTCGCATAGCGGATTGCCAATCCGACAGCGATTCCAAGTCCCAGCGCGCCGAGGATGGTCGGCATTGGATTTTCGCGCACGAAGTATTCCGTCCGCTCGCGCGCCCGGCCCGCTTTTTCTTTTGTTCCCTCCCACGTGTGAGTCATTGCCGTGGAAAATTTATTTTGTGTCCGACGAAACTGCTCGCGCCCACCCGAGCCAAATTCTTCTTCGCTCGACTGCAGCGGCGTCGGAAGCGGTTCGTCCCTCGTAATGTCGTCGTTATTGGGATTGATCATACAAATAGTTCGCAAATGGTGGCGGCAGCGCGTCCCTCAATCTCTTCACGTCCGCTCCGACAGCGATTGTCGCAACCAATGGAAGGGCGAGGCACGAAGCGGGCAACCAACGTGAACTAAAAAGCCGTCCAAAAAAATCCGGCCCGCGTGATCCTGATCGCGGAATCCGGAGCGGAACGTAATCCTTGTAGCGGCGCTCTATTTGTCGCGCTCTAGCTTTGGCGAAAGCGGATGACCGCCGATTTGCGCTTGTTCGGCGCGAGTTTAGGTCTGGGATTGGCTGTTTTCGTTCACGGCGCGAGCCGTTCGATCAACCAACTGCCGTCACTCTGTAACCGGTAACGAAATCGATCGTGCAGGCGATTTGGACGCCCCTGCCAGAATTCCATGACATCCGGTTTTACTCGGTAACCACCCCAGTGTGGCGGCAACGGAATAGGCTTGTCGCCGTAGCGCTCGGTCATTTCGGCCATTCGCGCATCCAATACACGACGTCCATCGAGTACTTCACTCTGGCGCGAGGCCCAGGCGCCGAGCTGGCTGCCGACCGGTCGCGAACGAAAATAGCGCTCCGATTCTTCGCGCGAAGTTTTTTCCGCTTTCCCGCTGATGCGAATTTGTCGATCCAGTTCGATCCAATAAAATGCCAGCGCCGCGTAAGGATTGGCTTCGAGCTGCACGCCCTTTTCGCTTTCGTAATTCGTGAAAAACACGAAGCCGTCTGAATCGAAGCCTTTTAATAATACGATTCGCACGGTTGGTTTGCCGTCGTGCCCGGCGGTGGCGAGACTCGTCGCGTTAACGTCGCGAATCTCAGCTTCGATCGCCGCGGTGAACCAGTTTGAGAATTGTTTGATCGGATCAGGATCAAGATCGCGACGGCGCAATCCATGCGCCGCGTGCTCATAGCGGGAAGCAATAGGATCTCGTGGCGTCTCCATTCTAAGAACAACAGGTGCGCACCATATTGCGAGGCAAGAAAATTGTCGACCAGTGGCTCAAAGCCGCGGGACGGCTCACAGCGCCGTGGTTACAGTTGAAACGGCGGTTTCGCGAGCGGGCGCCGACAGTTGGCGCAGCTTCTCGACGACTTTCGGTACAATCTCAATCGCGCGGTCGATCTGCGACTCCGAGTTATACCGGCCAAGTGAGAAGCGCAGGCTGCGCCGCGCGCCGTCGCCCCTCGAATCCATTGCGCGCAGCACGTGCGACGCTTCCTGTGACCCCGTCCGGCATGCCGAGCCGGCCGAGCAACAAATGTGGTGTCGATCCAATAACAGCAGTGCCGCAGGCGATTCGATTTCTTCGAATGAGAAACTCGATGTGTTTGGCAGTCGCGCGGCACCAGCGCCGTTAACCGATGCGCCGGGTACGTTTTCAAGAATCGTTTTTTCAAACCGGTCGCGCATCGCGCGAACTTGCGTTTGTTCTTGCGGGAGATATTCGGCGGCGCGTTCGGCTGCTTTTCCCAAACCAACAATCGACGCGACATTTTCCGTTCCCCCACGACGCCCGTTTTCCTGACCGCCACCCACGATCAATGGGCTAAAACGCGTTCGCCGATTGACGTAAAGTGCACCGATACCTTTTGGTCCATGAAATTTGTGCGCGGAGAGGGAAAGGAAATTGATTGCCGTATTGCGAAGGCGAATCGGAATTTTACCGACTGCTTGCACGGCATCGGTGTGAAACAGCACGCCTTTCGCCCGGCATATTCCCGCGATCTGCTCGACTGGAAATAAAACACCGGTCTCGTTGTTCGCCCACATCATCGAAACGAGTGCCGTTTCCGGGCGTATCGCCGCCTCCAACTCGGCGAGATCGACATTTCCATCCCGATCCACCCCAACGAAGGTGACCTCGCAGCCGCGTTTCGCGAGGTCCTGGCAAGGGCCCAACACAGCACTGTGTTCTACAGCGCTTGTGACCACGTGTTTTCCGCGGGGATCGCTTTGCAGCGCCGAGTTGATCACCGCATTGTTCGATTCCGTTCCGCCGCTCGTGAACACAATTTCCGAGGGCTCACATCCGAGCAGCGCCGCGAGCCGTTCACGGGCCAAATCGAGAGCCTTCCGCGCTCTTGCCGCGAATGCATAACCGCTCGAAGGATTGCCGTAATGCTCCATCAAAAACGGCAGCATCTCCTCGATCACGCTTGGATCGAGCTGCGTCGTCGCGTTGTTATCGAGGTAAATCAATTCGTCCGCCGTCGCCGTCATGATCAAATCTTAGGAACAGAATCGCAAGCCGAACCATTGCGACAGATCGCAAAATAGGCGAGCGTAAAATATAATTCTTGTCTAGATTGCGCCAATGATTTGGAAATTGGCGAACCCGCAGCTGCGTGATCTTGCGGTTTATGAGCCAGGCAAGCCGACATCCCGACTCGATCATCAAGCTTGCTTCGAACGAGAATCCACTGGGGCAATCCTCCAAAGCAATCGAGGCGATGCGCGCCGCATTGGAAAACGCGCATGTTTATCCCGATGGCGGGAGTTTTTATCTGCGCGAGGCGCTTGCGACCAGGCTCGGTTTTGCGCCGGAAAACATCATTCTCGGCAACGGATCGAATGAGGTGATCGAATTCCTCGGGCACGCCTTCCTCCATCGCGGTGATGATGTGATCACGTCCGAATACGCCTTTATCGCCTATAAATTGATCGCGACCCTTTTCGGCGCGTGCACGATTGAAACGCGAAGTCCGGATTATGAGCAAGATCTTGAAGCGATCCTGGATGCGATCACGCCAAAGACGCGCGTGATTTTCATCGCAAATCCCAATAATCCCACCGGTGCTTTGATTTCGCAGGGCAAGATCGACAAGTTCATGTCGCGCCTCCCGGAAAATATCATTGTTGTTTTCGACGAAGCGTATTTCGAGTTCCTCGATAATCCTCCTGACACGCTCGAATACGTTCGCGAAGGCCGGAACGTCGTGGTTCTGCGCACCTTCTCGAAAATTCACGCGCTCGCCGGTTTGCGCATTGGTAAAACGAGGCAGCCATTCAACGTCAATTCCATCGCTCATGCCGGTGCGCTGGCCGCGCTCGAAGACAAGGCCCATCAGCACGAAACCAAGCGTGTTGTCGATCAAGGCCGTGCTTATCTGCAAGAACAATTCGCAGCAATGAAACTCCATTTTGTGCCGGGCGCGGCAAATTTTATAATGGTCCACGTCGACGACGCGACCGCTGTCTTTCAGAAATTGCTCGCCAGAAAAATTATCGTGCGCCCGCTTAAAGGCTACCAATTGCCGGAATGGGTGCGCATTTCCGTGGGCACGATGGAACAAAACAAGCAATGCATCGCCGCGCTGAAAGAGATTTTTCCAAAACATCGACAAGTCTGACCGCAGGAAAGGAACCGTTTGTGCCGGGCGACACTATCGCCGCGATTTCAACGCCCGCCGGCGAGGGCGCGATTGCGCTGGTGCGAATTTCTGGCGTGAACGCGATTAAAATTGCAGACCAAATCTTCCGCGGCAAAGAAAAGCCGTCGCGATTTCCATCCCATGTTCAGCATTTCGGCGAGATCGTCGATGGCGAGGGCCAGTTGATCGACCAAGTGGTGCTATCGATCCATCGCGGGCCCGCCAGTTACACCAGCGAAGATTTGGTCGAGATCAGTTGTCACGGCGGAACGCTGGTCAGCGCACACGTGCTCGAAGCTTGTCTGCGCGCGGGTGCACGCGCAGCGCGCCCGGGTGAATTCACCGAGCGCGCATTTCTCAATGGCAAAATGGACCTGACCCAGGCCGAAGCAGTTATCGATCTCATTCGCGCCCGGACCGATCTCGCATTGCGTTCCGCCACCGAGCAGCTCGAAGGCAGGCTCGGCGACAAGATCAGGAAAATCGGTGACGAATTGGTTTCGATGATCGCGCACATCAACGCCTCGATCGATTTTCCGGAGGAAGGCATCGCGCCGGACGAAGGCGAAACGTTTCTGGCGCGCCTGGATTTGGTTTGCGACGAAATTACAGGCCTGCTCGCGACGGCCGATCAGGGCCGCATTCTGCGCGAAGGCGTGCGGGTCGTGATTTATGGTGCGACGAATGCCGGTAAATCGAGCTTGCTGAATCGGCTTCTTGGTTACGAACGCGTGATCGTAAGCGAAACGCACGGCACCACGCGTGATACGATCGAAGAAATGATCAATCTTCGCGGAGTGCCAATCCGCTTGCTCGATACCGCCGGCCTGCGAACATCAACAAACGCACTCGAGCAGGAAGGAATTGCTCGCACGGAAAAATCGTTGCAAACAGCGGACCTGCGCCTTCACATCGCAGATCGCAACGCGCCACAGCCTTCGCATTTTGAGGAGTGCGCCGGCAATGTGAGCGAAATTGTGCTCTTGAACAAAAGCGATCTGCCCGAACACTTGGATTGGAAAAGTTTCGATGCGCTGCGTATTTCATGCGCGACGGGAGAAGGTCTGGCAGAGCTCGAAAACAAAATTCTGACGCGCATTACCAAACAAAACCTGAGGCCGGAAAGCACCGTCGCGATTAACACTCGTCATCGCGATTGTTTGCGCCGCGCGCTGGAATCGTGCAATCGCGCCCGAGCAGCGATGCGCGATGGGCTGACCGCGGAATATGTCGCAGTGGATCTGGACGAAGGATTACGTGCTGTCGGACAAGTAATCGGCGCTGTGGATGTCGAACAAATCCTCGATTCCGTTTTTGGCCAATTTTGCATCGGGAAATGAAAAATGCCTACGAGCGATTCG
>QHOJ01000068.1 GCA_003218735.1 Verrucomicrobiota bacterium | reverse complement strand
GAACCGAAGGCAGCTCTACGACCGAGCCAAGCGCAACACCGCAATCGCCGGAGGAATAATAAGGATAATGGCCGGTTTTTAGAGCGATATAAATTCAGGAAGATCGCGAAACCGCAGGAACGAAAATGTTCCTGCGGTTTCTTTTTGGAGTAAGAGGCTAAACACCTTTCCATTACGTCTGCGCGGTTTCTATCGCAGCCGTGTCTGCGGGAAGGTATTTCGCACCGATGATCCAAGCCAGGCCGGAGGCAAAGATTATTCCAGACACAAACAGAAACGCTACATGCATGTTCGTATGCCCGCCTATGTAACCAAGCAACCAGAAGGCCTGCACGTCGCCCAATGCGTGGATGACGAAAATGTTTACGGCAAATGCCGTCGCGCGCACGGCCGGTAGCGAGACGTTGGCCAGCGCCGTGTTTGAAGGACCTGTGTTCAAGAACAAGAAAAAGATTGCGAAGAACATCGCGACCCACGCTGCGGGAAACGGAATATAAAGGGTCGCAATGAAAAACGGACATGCGATCAGCATCCCGATTCCCGAGACCCAGAAATAGGAACCAGCGAAACGCGGACGCAACTTATCGGCGACAATGCCGCCCAGAAGCGTCGAGATCAGACCAGCGACTACAGTGATCAGTCCGAAGATCGTCCTGCTCATGGCTGGGCTTTGATTTCGATATTCCAGATACGCCGATACCCAATATCCCAAACCACCGGTTACAAAAGTCATCAATGTTTGTGCGACGCAGTTGATGAGATAAGAGCGTGTTCGGAAAAGCCTCAGGTAATTCCTCAGGCTGCGACGCGGCGATTCTTGCACCAGGTGATGTGCGGTAACGCGCGGATCGCGTTGCCAGAAACAGAGCAGGCCCAGCAGCAAACCCGGCGGCGCGACGAGATAAAATGCCCAGCGCCAGCCGAGGTGAGCACCGATCAAGCCGCCGATGACATAGCCTAGCGCGCTGCCAACCGGAATGGCAGCGCAAAAGATCGCCATGATCCGGCCGCGTATTTCGATTGGGAAAAGATCGGACAAGATTGTCGGCGCAGCCGGGCCGTAGCCGCCTTCACCAATTCCAACGCAAATTCGCGTCGCAAAGAGAATGGCGAACGTCGCCGCCAAACCGGATCCGCCGCTGGCCACGCTCCACAAGATCACAGCGGAACCGACGATAATCCATCGCGAGAACCGATCGGCCAGCAAACCGAGAATCGGTGCGCTGATCATATTATGTCGTCAGGTGCAAAAAAACTGGCGCGAATATCAGGCTCGAGCGCGGCCAGAATCTGCCGATCGATGTAATTAAACAGATTGATTCCGAGCAGAAGCAAGAGCGCACCGTTCGCGCCGCTAATCAATTTCTTCATGCCACTTTGCACCGTCAGTTGGCGATTGCAGATGGCCACGCGTTAATTGTAAATGATAAACAATGCCTTCCATGTCCGCCGCTGAACGCGCGCTCTATTTCGTCGGGCGAGCGCTGGGGCGTTGCTTTTACCGGGTCACTGCGTTCGGAACTGACAACTTGCCGAAAGGCGGATTTCTCCTCTTACCTAACCATATCACTTGGGTGGATGCGATTGTTCTGCAGCTCGCCTGCCACAGGCCAATTCGCTACATCATCGACGAGGAATTTTATCGCAAACCGATCCTGCACCCGTTTTTGCGGCAGCTGCGCTGTATCCCGATTGATACGCGGCATTCGCATTCCGCCATTCGCGCCGCGACGGAAAAAATCGCCCAGGGCGAGATCGTATGTCTTTTTCCTGAAGGCCAGTTGGAACGCGCCGGGACGTTATTGCGGCTGCGGCGCGGTTACGAATTAATTGCGCGCCACGCCAACGCAGCGGTCGTGCCGGTTTGGCTCGACCAGCTCTGGGGCTCGATCTTCTCATTTCAAGGCGGAAGATTTTTCACGAAACTACCGAAGCGAGTCCCCTACCCCGTGACCATCGCATTCGGCAAACCGCTCAAAGCCGAGGCCGTTGACATTGCAACCGTGCGCGAAGAATTGCTCAAGCTCGGCGAATTTTGTTACAGTCGTCGACCCGCAATAAATCGACATCTTGGGAAAGAGTGCGTCCGCGGACTAAAGAGAAGACCTTTCGCAACCGCTGTTATCGATGGACTCGATCACAGCAGTTTAAGCCGGTCGAAATTGCTCGGAGCTGCCGTGGCGTTAAGTCGCTTTCTGCGTAAACAATTTGCAGATGAACGCATCGCGATTGTTTTACCCGCAAGCAAAGGATCGATGGTTGCGAATCTGGCCGTGACACTCGTCGGAAAAGTTCCTGTCGATCTTAATTTTACGGTCGGCCGCGCGGCGAATGAATCTTGCTGCAAGCACGCCAATCTCCGCGTCGCCATTTCGGCAACGCCTTTCATCGAGCGCGCGAAAGATTTTCCGTGGCCGGAACAGGTTTTGAAATTGGACGAACTGATGCCGCGATTGACACCGCAAATTCTCTTTTGGTGGACGATGTCGATCTTGCTGCCGACACGTTTGCTCTTGCGGCTTTTGCAAATCCCAAGAGAAGGCGGTCACGCGGAAGCGACTTTGCTTTTTACAAGTGGTACCACTGGCGAACCAAAAGGCGTTGTGCTCAGCCATCGCAACATTGTCGGAAATGTCTCGCAATTCCGGCAACTGCTCGACGCGACCAAAGACGATGCCATTCTCGCATCACTCCCATTTTTCCACAGCTTTGGATCGACCGTCACCCTTTGGTATCCGCTGATTGAGGGGGTGCGCACTATCACTTATCCAAACCCGCTCGAAGCGGCGAAGAACGCGGCATTGATTAAACGCTATAAATTGACGCTTCTGCTGGCGACGCCTACTTTTTTGCGAGGCTATTTGCGAAAAGTGGACCCGGATGACCTCCGCAGTTTGCGTCTCGTCATCACCGGCGCGGAAAAACTGCCACTCGATCTCGCGAAAAATTTCGAGGAACGGTTCAACCAGAAAGTTTTTGAAGGCTACGGGCTGACCGAAACTTCGCCGGTGGTAAGCGTAAACTTACCCGAGCCGCAACCGACCAAACCCGGCGAACAAGTACAACCATCGAGTCGTCTTGGCTCGGTTGGCAAAATGGCCCCCGGCATCGCTGCGGAAATTCGCGAACCGGAAACGGAGCGCAAACGTTCGCTGCACGAAACCGGAATGCTATGGCTGCGGGGAGTAAACATTTTCGAAGGTTATCTGCACGATGTCGAACGCAGACAGGCGATATCGGCCGCTTCGATGAGGACGGATTTCTTTACATTGAAGGACGGCTGTCTCGCTTCTCAAAAATCGGCGGGGAAATGGTGCCACATGAAGCGATCGAACATAAGGTCGTCGATTTACTTGACCTCTTCGGAAAAGACGAGCGCATGGTCGCTATTGTGGGAGTGCAAGACGAAGCCAAAGGCGAAGCGCTTATCCTGCTCAGCGCCGTGGATGTCGATCTTGCACATTTGCGCAAACAACTTCACGAGTCGGGCATCTCGAACTTGTGGATTCCAAAACGCGTCCAACGCGTCGAAGTGATTCCCGTTCTCGCCTCCGGCAAACTCGATCTGACAAAATGCAAAGAACTCGTCGAGGAGAAGGAGGAGAAAGATTAGCTCAAGACCCCAATTTGTGACTGGAGTACAAAAATTTAGCGCGTCCACCGAGTAACGATCTCGAACGCTGGTAAGATCGTCCGTTTGGACCAATCTCAAGAAATTTGAGAGTTGGGCCAAGCGCGCTGAAAGCGACAGCGGCGAGAGCTTTGTGCCCTTCGATCGACGGATGCCACGCGTCTGCCGGGTTTATTAATTCGAGGCGACTGAAATTCACTTTTGCCAGGGCATCGGAATACTGCACGCGAACGTTAGAATTGTGCGCGAGCTGGCGGTCCAGATTGCTGACCATCGCACGCATTTCCCCGTTCAGCATTAAACCGAGTCGGATCATGTTGCTCTGATAAGGCAGTTTCAGTGACTCGAAACTGCGATTGCCGCTCTAAAAATACGGATAGAGCGCTGGATTTTTTGCGTGGAGCGCTTCGGCTTTTCGCCGCGCTTTGAAAAATGCTTCCAGGTTCGCTAGTCCGAAAACGACAATCGCCACTCTGTGGTTCTCCGTTTTCGCCCGATCAATCAACCACTGAAGCGGCTCGGTGTAGTTTTGTCGAAATTGGGCTGCGATTTCTTGCAAGCGCTTTTCCGGGTGCGCGCGTTCGGTCGGAGAGAGCCCCTCCACCCAGTCGAGATTGTTGTGTCCGATCCAAATCAGGATCAAATCTGGAAATCTTCTTTTGCGCAGAATTTGAAGCGACTGCCCCGAGAGATTGCGCGTCCGGACGATTCGTCTGCGAATGCCTTCGCTAGCCCGGGCCGGTGCAACCAATGCGCCGGCGCCATTGTATTCCGTAGCAACCAGTGGCGTGAAAGTTTCCAGCCTTTCGTACACGCTCCGGATGCTCGCTGGATCGGGGTCGGTATCGAGGAACCAGTTCTTGCGCCGCTGGGTCCTCGCTCGCCAAAATAAGCTGATGGGAGACGATATGTAAAAATGTTGCGTAAGACTGTCGCCCATCATCGCCACATGCGGCAATCGGCGCACCAGTTCAGCCCGGTCGATCCGGCCCCGCCGGTATGCCAGATAATCGTTGTAGAATGGCGATGAAGGCTGTGATACCCGTTCGAGATAATCTGGCGTAGTCGCCGTTGGTGGGTCGCTTGCTACTCGGTCGAACAAAAAGATCAAATCGACCAAGTTTGCTGCGATCTGTTCACCCATCACGACCGGAAATGGGCGCGGCGGATTTGCAAATTCTTCCGTGCCGCGGACAGGCGCCGCAGTCAAGAATACAAGGAGCCCGGCGAGCAAGACAAATCGCGTAGGTAACATCTCACATGGGAATTCGAAACCTACAGCCAAATTGCGGTTATCGCTCTAATTTGCTTTGCCCACTTCCCTCCGGCAAATTCGCAGATCAATTCGCATTCTGTGCGCTCGTTTTTCCATTCTTTTGCCAATCGCGTTGCAGCGCTGTTGATGAAATTGCTGTTTGGTTACTCGTCACGCGTCCTCGTAATCGGATGGGAGAAAACGAACCGGGACGGCGGATTTCTTTTGGCGGGAAATCATATCAGCCACTTCGATCCGTTTATTATTTCCTCGGTCGTGCGGCGCAAGATCGATTGGATGGCAATGGCGGAATTCTTTTCGCTTCCAGTACTCGGTTTTCTTTTGCGAGCGGTCGATGCGTTCCCGGCGGATCGAGATCGCGCCGATCGCAAAACCATTCGGACCGCGATCGAACGGCTGAAACAAGGCCGAATTGTCGGGGTTTTCCCAGAGGGGGGAATCCGCGACGGCACACGCTCGTTACTCGAAGGCGCACCGTTGCGACCAGGCGCGTCGACACTGGCACATATCGCCAGAGTTCCGATTTTGCCATGTGTGATTGTCGGAAGCGATCGGTTATACTCAAAGAAAAGGTGGTTACCGACGAGACGGACCCCGGTCTGGATCGCGTTCGGCGAACCCGTTTCACAGTTTTCCGGGCTGTCGAAATCCGACGCGCGCAGGCGCATTGAGCGCGACCTCGCCACCGCATTCAAAAATCTTTACGCGGAATTACGACAAACTTTTCGGCTCACACCGGACGATTTACCGCATGCGCCGCGCGAACGAATGGAGTCGCATGCGGAGAGAGGTCCTCGTCCGGGCCGTCATCCGTTGCGGCGCGTCTCTGCAACGGTCATCGATTCCCTCATGTGCGTGTCGATGAACCTGATGCAGTCGCGTCACCGACTGCACGCACGCAGCCGGGATGAAATGGAACGCTACGTGGCAGAATGCGAGAAACTCACGGCGCACGAGTTTTACGCAGTTCCGCACAATGGCGGACCCGCGAGCGGGATCATTGAGGCTCTGACAATCACTTGGCGTAGTCCAATCAACACCAAATTTCCGGCAAACAATATCGCTCGCGCAGATTTTTTCCCATGTGCGCGAGGCTGGAGCGCGCCAACAGTATTGATGCTGCACGCGCTCATGTCGGCGAGCCACATCGGATATCGCCGCTGGGCTGAGCGCTTCAACGAACTCGGCTGGAACGCGTGCTTCGTGCATCTGCCTTATCACTATTCTCGGGTCCCGCGCGGCTACTGGAATGGCGAACTCGCCATTACCGCCGATCTTATCCGTAACGCGGAGGGATTACGTCAGGGAGTGATCGAGGTGCGGCAATTAATGGCGGGGCTGCGCGAGCGAGGTTGCAACGATTTTGGCGTCCTCGGAAGCAGTTACGGCGGCTGGATCGGGGCACTCCTTGCAATGGTCGAGCAAGATTTTCGTTTTGTCGCGTTGATGGCGCCGATCGTGAACGTTGAGCACGCGATCTGGAAAGGGCCGGGCACACGTGTCATGCGGCGGGAACTTCGACGAGCGCAGATCGAGCCGTCGCTCGTGGCGCGGCATTTTCATCTCAGCTCGCCGATGCATAATCAACCGGTGTGCGACGCCGGGCGTGTCTTATTTGTAGCGGGCGAATTTGATTCAATTGCCCGGGCAACAGATCTCGAGGCGATCCAACAGAAATGGCACGGATCGGAGTTGCTTCGAGTACGCCAAGGACACTTCGGTTATCGCATGTTGCGTGAAACTGTCGCGCGCTTGAAAGAGCGCGGCCTCTAATCAAGCCAGTTCATCGCCCCGAGCAAACGGCGGAACTCCGTGTCGTCAGTCGAAAGTGCGGGCAGCCATTCACCGATTGGTTCGCGCTTCCACCAAGCGGGATCGCCAATCGGCGCGAAATGATAGCGATACAGCCGCGCGCGAATATAACGGGGCGGCGAGGTAGGAAATGGATTGTTGGCAAGGAGCGAGAGCGTGCCGCGATCGTTGTGCAGAAGTTTCCAGACAAAATGCAGTGTCCATGGATAGTCAGCCGGAGAGGCCATCGCAGCGAACCAGATTTGCCAGTCGATCCGCGGTTGATACGGCGCAATGAAGGGTGGTCGCCGGTTGGGATCGCCCGGTTTGGCAGTGAATTCATATTCCTTCCATTTAGTGTCCCCACTGATCAAAGCGTCATCGGTTCCTTCGAAAATAATTTCGTATCGCTCCTTACCAACGCTGCCGAACGCTCCGTAAGTATTGACCAGATCGAGCGGGTCGAACGAGGAATTCATTACTTGCCGATTGGAAACAAGGTTGAGCACTGGCGCGACGCTCAGATATGCGACTAAGATCGACAATGCGATGGCAACTCCGTTCTGAACGCGGCACGGTTTCGCTTGTTGTGCCGCTTCTTCGGCTCTCCTAACTAGTGATTTCGGCAAGATGCGGCGAAAGAATGTGTCGTCGAAACAGGCGAGAAACGGAATGATCGTGACGTAATTTAGAAACGACAGGTTGCCGCTGATGATGAGAAAGATTTGGAATGTGATAAGCAATATGCCGGCGATGTGTCGGGCGGTCCGGGGTGCGAACGAAAACCATGGCACGACCAGCTCGATGAAATGGTTCCAGGCGGTTTCGACGTTGTGGAACCAATGCGGCGCGAAATGTAAATAGCGGCTGATCGGACTTGGGATCGGCTGCGTTTCGTAATGATAGTAAAGGCAGGTGAGATCGCGCCAGCACGGATCGCCGCGCAGTTTGATCAGCCCAGCGCCAATCATGATGCGAAAGCCGAGCCAGCGAAAAAGCCAGATGACAAGGAGCGGCGGCGCTCTTTTCGGAAATGGCCGCGCATCAAGCAGGGGACAGAGGAAAATCGACAAGAATCCCGTCTCGAGCAGCTGAGTTTCCCAACCGTAGCCGTACCAAATTTGACCGATGTGCACGATGGACATGTACATCGCCCAGAGAACTGTGAGAATTATGGCGTTCGCGTAGCCAGCGAGAACAACGAGCGACAAACCGAATCCAACCCAGGCAAAGACCGACAATCCGTTGTCCGAGATCCCGAACCAAAACAATGTCGGAACCTGCAACATGCCGGCAGTGCGCGAG
This sequence comes from Verrucomicrobiota bacterium, assembly GCA_003218735.1. Classification (GTDB taxonomy): domain Bacteria; phylum Verrucomicrobiota; class Verrucomicrobiia; order Chthoniobacterales; family UBA10450; genus Udaeobacter. The sequence continues at coordinate 2,388 of QHOJ01000068.1, read as the reverse complement.
CCGAGCTGCGAGTGAATTTCGCCCAGGAAATACCGTGCTGGAGTCAGTCCGTGTCCACCGATCAGCGAAACGAGCTGTTGCGCCGCAACAAAAAACGCGACCGCGTAAACGAACCCGAGCAGTCGCAGAATGATGAACCGCGTCAGCCAATAGGAATTTCCGCCAGCGAAAAGTTTTTGGAGAAAATCGTGGTCATTCATCCGGTCTCCTGCGCGAAGAAAATGTCCAAGGCTTAATCAATCCGAAATCCATAATCTGCAGTCAGAAGTGCCAGGGGGGAGAATCGAACTCCCGGCCAAGGGCTTATGAGTCCCCTGCTCTACCGCTGAGCTACCCTGGCGATGGGGTCAAAGACTCAACGCCGCCGTCTGACCTGTCAACGGACGGACCTCACTGTTTTGCTTTTGCAAGATATGACGCCAAATCTTTTTCGCGTCCACGGAGCGCGACCATAAAGCATACCCCGTTACGTTCCGTGACTGCTCCAACCCAGCCTTCTTGATGGACATAACGCCACCCCTGAAACTTCAACACGGCGCCGGTTTTGACATTTCTCTCCGCCGGGAACAGAAAAAACTGCATCCGCTTCTCGACCACCCATATTTGGGCGATACGCTGCGACTGATCGTCCTCAAAAACACGGCAGCCGATCGTGCGAAAATCGACGAATACTGCCGGCACGTCGTAATGTTCCAGTGCGTGTTTCAAAAAGAACAGGTCACTCAACGTTCCAGCATCAGCATTCACTGGATCAAGGACGACCGATCGCGTCGACCCTGCGATACTTAATAATTTCCGCGCGGTTCCCGATCCTGGAAAATCATTCAGACGACCAACGAAATGGAAGACAAACACGCCGGCGATCACCGCGAGCGCGATTCCGATCGCCATTACAACCGGGTTACGCGCCGTTTTTTTCCAAGTCCACCTGGATGGAGAGATCAGATCTTTACCGGAAAACCATTCGGCAGTCTCCGGTGGAATCGGGATGGAACGAACCAATGTGGCTAGCGCACGATCAAAGCTCTGTTGATTTTCGAATTCGCTGGAGCTGCGTGCCCGGAAGACAGCTGCGCGCATGAAGCGGTCGCGTATCCTCTCTTCATTTATCGGCGCGCAATTCGCGAGAGCGCGTTGCCGTCGGGAGAGTTCCGGCGTTTTCATATTGTCGGCCTTTTAGGCAAGGTGGCATCCAACCAGGCTTGAAACTGGCGCCGGCCAAGAGCCAGCAACCGGGAAAGCTCGCTCAGTTTCAGTTCCGCCAAATCAGCGATCTCGCGATAATCAAACTCATCCAGATAAAACAGCGCCAGCGCGGTCCTCTGCGGCTCGGGCGCCGCTGAAATCCAAATTGCCAGCTGTCTTGGCTCAAGCCGCTCAATCTGCGACCCGGCCGATGCGGTTATCTCCTGCTCCTCCATTTCGATCGGTTCGGCTTGCAAGTCGGTTTTGGTTGCTTCCAAACAACGCCAGCGGGCATCGCGGAAAAGCCAAAAAGGCTCATGCGGTAACTCCTCATGGGCTGCTCGCAAAGCCGCCTCGCGGAGGGTCGTGTGAAAGACCTCCTGCGCTTTGACGGAGTCGCCTAGCATCAGGAAACAGAAACGATAAAGCTGCGGGAGATTTTGCTTGGGAGCGGACACGCTGATTTATCAAAAACCGAACGTTACGTGGCTCAATTAGATCGACAAGAGTCGATCTTACGACACGCTTTGCAGACGACGCGCGACCTGTTCCACATTTCCCCGGCTGTTGAAGGCAGAGATCCGAAAATAGCCCTCGCCTTGCGCGCCGAAACCGCTGCCGGGCGTGATGACCACGTTCAAATCGCGCAGCATGTGGTCAAACATTTGCCAACTCGTTAGGCCAGCCGGAGTTCTCACCCAAATGTAAGGCGCGCTGATTCCGCCGAAAACTTCCATGCCGATCTTCGCGCAAGCATCGCGCAAGATTTTGGCGTTCCCCATGTAATGTGCGATGAGTGCGCGCACCTGTTGGCGACCTTCTGACGAATACAGTGCTTCCGCGCCACGCTGTACCGGATAACTCACGCTGTTTGCTTTGGTGCTCCAACGCCGATGCCAGAGCGGATGCAAGGGCAACTTTTTTCCCGAATCTGTTCGCCCCACCACCGATTTCGGCATCACGGTGAAGCCGCAGCGAACGCCTGTAAAACCGCCATTCTTTGAAAAGCTGCGCAGCTCGACTGCGCATTCGTGAGCGCCCGGAATTTCAAAAATGGAATGCGGAATTTCGCGCTGTGAGATGTACGCTTCATAAGCCGCATCAAAGAGCAGCAGCGATTCGTGTTCACGCGCGTAGTCAACCCAGCGCGAAAGTTCTTCTCGGGACGCGACTGCTCCAGTCGGATTATTTGGAAAACAAAGA
>QHOJ01000296.1 GCA_003218735.1 Verrucomicrobiota bacterium | reverse complement strand
GTATCTCGCCGAAGCGAAACGGCGCCTTGCTTTGTAGGGGAAGCAGTCTGCTTCCCACGGGACGCCAACGGCGTCCCCTACAGCAGCGTTCCTTCTTTGGGTGGCGAATTGGATGAAAATTTCTCGAGCGGCTTCACCAGATTTCCCGGCAACGGCCGGACGCGATCGAAGATGCGCGCGGCTAAAGGTTTTGCCGTCGTGTAACCCGCGGCGAACATTTCCAGACGCGCATCGAGATTGTCTATGTAATGCAGCGCCATCGCTTCGGGCGTTTTTGGGCTTACCGGAGAACCGAATTCTGGCTCGCCATGATGCGCACCGATCAGGTGAAGCAAATGCAATCGCACATCTTCAGACGGCGGCGAGAGGTTTTTCCACGTGTCCGCGTTTTCGGATGAAATCTTTCGCCAGAGCGAATTGACGAGTTCGAGTCCAATCGAAATGTGGCCCATGAGCTCGCCGCGTTCATCGTAGCTCATGTTGAAACCATTCTCGGGTAACTGGTTTTCCCAGAGCTTTCCGCAATCGTGAAAAAGAATGCCGGCGAGCAAAAGATCGAGATTCAGTTCGGGATACAACGGCACGATTTCTTTCGCCACGCGCATCATCTGCGCCGTGTGCTCGACCAGCCCGCCACGGCGGGCATGATGATAATTGCGGGCAGCGGCGGTGCGACGGAAACGGTCGCCCCACTCTTCTAGAAACGTTTCGCACAACGCGCGCAGTCGAGGATCGGCGATCGTCCGAATCGTTTGCGCAATGAATTCCCAATCTGCGGCCTGTTTAGCACGCAAATCTGCCGGGCCTTGCAGCAATTCACTTTTTTCCTGATCGATGAGCGGGCGCACGGTCCACTTCCGCGCTTCAAGTCCGTATTGCGAATGCCGATGAAACTCACCGGCGAGCTCGATGAAACTCTCCGTCGTAAGCGAACTGCAGGCTTTGTAGGCAGGATGATCGCTCCAGACGCGCAGCGTCATGCGATCGCAGGCGTCGGCAAGAGCGCCGGCACTCCGCTCCCGCCTGTGCGGGACGCCGCCCTCCGGATTTCTGTAAGCGTCATCAAGTCCATAATTATTTCGGGACTTCAGGTAGGGACGATTAACCCTAATCGCCCAGGCGGTTCAGGTGAACCGCCCCTACCTTACGGCGATATCGAGTTAAACTCGCAAATCCACTTTCCTCAATCGATCATTCGTTGCTCGAGTCCGGCGTAAGCATCCACGCGCCGGTCGCGCAGAAATGGCCAGTGCGTCCGATGCTCGTTGACGCGATCCCATTCCACGTCGGCCATAATAATCTCTTCTCGATACACAGAACCCTTGGCGATGATCTCGCTATCCGGCCCGCAAACAAAACTCTGGCCCCAAAACTCAATGCCGTCGCCGTCGGCCGGGGCTTCATGCCCGACACGG
>QHOJ01000286.1 GCA_003218735.1 Verrucomicrobiota bacterium | reverse complement strand
GTCGCCGCCAAATACCAGGGCAAATATATCTCGCACATGCGGAGCGAAGGAAATCGGTTGCTCGAAGCGCTAGACGAACTTATCCGGATAAGCCGGGAAGCAGGAATTCCGGCGGAGGTTTATCACATTAAAGCTGCTGGCCAGCCGAACTGGGGCAAGATCGACAATCTCCTTTCGCGGATCGAAGCGGCGCAGAAAGAAGGACTGAAAATTACGGCAGATATGTACACCTACACTGCCGGCGGGACCGGGCTCGACGCGTGTTTGCCACCGTGGACGGAGGACGGCGGTTATCCGGCGTTGTTTAAACGGCTGCGCGATCCGGCCACCCGCGAGAAAATCAAAACGCAAGTCAAGACTCCAACGGACGAATGGGAAAACATGTATCTCGCAGCCGGAGGTCCAGAACATATCCTTCTGGTCGGATTCAAATCGGCAAAATTGAAACCGCTCACCGGCAAATCGCTCGCCGAGGTTGCGAAGATGCGCGGCAAGGATCCGATCGAAACGCTGATGGATTTGATCGCCGAAGACGAATCGCGCATCGGGACGATTTATTTCATGATCTCGGAAGAGAACATTAAGAAAGAACTCGCCAAGCCCTGGATCTCATTTGGCTCCGATGAAGCTTCGCAAGCGCCCGAGGGCGTTTTCCTAAAATCAAATCCGCATCCTCGCGCTTACGGAAATTTTGCGCGCGTCCTCGGCAAATATGTGCGGGACGAAAAAGTAATCCCGCTGACAGAAGCGGTGCGACGCTTGACCGGATTACCCGCAATGAATCTCGGGCTCGACCATCGCGGTTTTATCAAAGAAGGAATGTTCGCCGATATCGTTGTCTTCGATCCCACGACGATTTCGGATCGCGCTACATTCGAGAAGCCGCATCAATACGCCGCTGGCGTAAAGCACGTCTTTGTTAATGGCGTGCAGGTGGTGAAGGATGGTGAGCACACCGGCGCGAAACCGGGTCGCGCATTATGGGGCCCGGGAAAAGTCCGCTAAAAAGTCGCCGCGCAAGAATCTGTCGTTTCGGCTTCGGTTGAAAAGGCAGCACTCGCGGCCGACATTTATTTTGGTCATGGATCCAAACCGCACAATCAAATTGCGCTGGCTGCACGGCACGCTTCATGACGTGACATCTGAGCTGGCGCGTTTGCAGTTCTCGCGGTTTGGCTCGCACACGTGGCAACCGGCGATCAACGCATATCGTTGCGACAAATGTATTCGCGTTTGTGTCGATCTTGCCGGAGTCGAACGCTCACGCATCGATCTCACCGTGGAGCCGGAGCGTCTGCTCGTTCGCGGCGTCCGCGACGTGCCTGAGCCGACGTATGCCGAGGGCCGCGCCGTGCAGTTGCTTGCCATGGAGATTGATTACGGGCCGTTCGAGCGCGAGGTGCGCTTGCCAGCATCGGTCGATGTTGAAAAAGTGCACGCTGAGCAGCGCAACGGCCTCCTCTGGATTTCGCTGCCGTTAAAATGATGAGTGAAGAACCAATTAGCGCTTTGCAACCGGGCAGCGATGCGAAGTCGGCTCCAGCAAATTTGACCGGAACGGGAAACATCGCCGAGACATCGGCGCCGCAAATTCCCGACGTGCTTTCCATTTTGCCGATGCGCAGCTTTACTGTCTTCCCGGGGACCATCCTTCCGTTGACCGTTGGCCGCGCTGCATCGATCAAGCTGCTCGACGAAACGCTGCCTCAGACAAAAATTATCGGTTTACTTACGCAGCGCGACGAAACCAAGGAAGATCCACAGGCACAGGATCTCTATCCAGTCGGCACCGCGGCAATCGTGTTAAAACTTTTACGCCAGTCCGACAATCATGTCGTAGTCGCGGGCCGAAGTCGATTTGCTCAATTCCAAACTCCCACCGAAAACCAAGGAATGGGAGGCGACTTTCCGAAATTTGCGCGATTCGGCCGCGAAACTTCTCGAGCTTACTCCGGATGTGCCCGAACAAGCCCGCGCGGCCGTGCTCAGCATCGAAGATCCCGAACAATTGGCTGATTTTCTCGCGCCGAATTTGAACGTCGAAAGAGCGCAAAAACAGGCGATTCTCGAGGAACTCGACGTCGAGAAACGGTTGGCCACTGTTCAGACCAGTATTTCGGCACAGCTGGAGATCGCGCAGATTCAGCAAAAACTGCAACAGGACGTGCAATCACAATTTTCCGAGGCACAGCGGCGCGCCTATTTGCGCGAGCAGATGAAAGCCATCCAGCGCGAGCTCGGCGAAGAGACCGGAGCGACGGATCAGATCGAACGATTGCGTAAGCGACTTCAAGAGGCAAAACCCCCGGAGGAAGTGCTCGCGCAAGCCGATCGGGAACTGCGGCGCCTCGATGTTATTCCGCCGGCCAGCCCGGAATCGCAGAGTTGCCGTGGTCGAAACTGAGCAAGGACAATCTCGATCTCGACCAGGCGCAGCAAATTCTCGATCGCGATCATTACGATCTTGAAAAAGTAAAACGGCGACTGATCGAATATCTCGCAGTCCGCAAATTGAACCCTCATGGACACGGCCCGATCCTTTGTTTTCTTGGGCCACCCGGTGTCGGCAAGACAAGCCTTGGCCAGTCCATTGCCGATGCGCTCGGTCGAAGGTTTGTCCGCATGAGTTTGGGCGGCATCCGGGACGAAGCGGAAATTCGCGGCCATCGCCGCACTTATATCGCTTCAATGCCCGGCCGCATCATTCAGGAGCTGCGCCGCGCCGGCACGCGCAATCCAGTGATGATGCTCGACGAGATCGACAAAATCGGCGCCGATTTCCGCGGCGATCCCGCTAGCGCCCTCCTGGAGGTGCTCGACCCTCGTCAGAATAATACATTTTCTGATCGTTACCTCGATGTTCCTTTCGATCTGTCACAGGTTCTCTTCATCGCAACCGCCAATTACATCGATGGTGTGCCGGAACCGTTGCGCGACCGGATGGAAGTGATTTCGTTGCCCGGCTACACCGAACGGGAGAAGCTCG
>QHOJ01000285.1 GCA_003218735.1 Verrucomicrobiota bacterium | reverse complement strand
AAAAAAAAAGCTTGACACTCTGCAAACCGAATCTCACGATCGACGCAGGTCATAACCCGCTGGGGCAAATAAAGGTAATCCGTGTATGCATAAAGCCATCCCACGCACGACTGCAATTTCACCCACAATAAGAGAAAGCGAAATTCCGGATAGCGAGGCGAACCAGCCGCACCTGAAATTCGTCGTGAAGTACCGCGAGGCCGCAAAGCGCAAGCAAAAGGTTTTTGAGAAGGAAGAAGAGGCCATCCAGTTCGCCCGGACTAAAAATCGCAATTTTCGACGTGATCCCATCCAAGACATAGAGGCTCAAGCATCTGCGCGTATGTTGCTAGAGTGCACGAACAGGCTAAACGCCTATGGCAAAACAATAAAAGATGCGACAGACTTTTTCGTTCAACAT
>QHOJ01000295.1 GCA_003218735.1 Verrucomicrobiota bacterium | reverse complement strand
GCACTGTCAGCGAAGCGACGACAGCGAAAGCGTAAACAAATCACGAAGAAGGGAAATCTATGGCTCACGAAAACCAAATGGATTACGGTCCTGCAGTTCCACCGCAGGCGGCAGGACAAGGAGAACGTGCCGCGACGCACGTCCGCAAAGCGGCGGAAGATTTCCGTTCGGCCGCAGGCGCAATGGCCAATGAGTATCGGGGTCGTGCGGAAGAGGTATTGGATGATGCGCTGCGTCGTGTCCGCAGTTTCCAGGACGACAGCAAGCAATACGTCCGCCAAAACCCGACGAAGGCAGTCTTTACCGCGCTCGGTGTCGGTTTCGTGCTCGGTTTGATTTTCCGTCGCTAGGCGCAGTCAATGGCAGGCCGCCGGATGTGCGGCTCTGCAGTTTCTTAGGCGGCACGTATTAAGCGCTGTCTCTGGCTTGCGCGCGGGCGACACAATATTATCACTATGGAAACGCAGAAGGAAAAGCTTAAGCAACGGGAAAGACCGCGAGGTTTCTTTTGTGTGGTGAGCGATGCCTTTCGGCTTTTTGCAAAGCGCTCGTCCAAGGTGCTCGGTAGCGCTTGGGCTTTTGGCAGCGCTATCCTCATTATCGTCATTTGGGCACTAACCGGCCCCATGTTTCATTATTCGAACACCTGGCAGCTCATTATTAATACCGGGACGACGATTGTTACTTTCCTGATGGTCTTTCTCATTCAGAATACACAGAATCGCGATGCCAAAGCGGCTCATTTGAAACTCGACGAAATAATTAGAGCGCTTAAAGGTGCTCGAAATGAATTTATCGATCTGGAAAAACTTGCCGACGAAGATCTCGCTAGCCTTGAGAAACAGTTCGAGCGTGTTCGCAAAAAAGCAAAGCGGAACGGAGACATTCCTGGCCGGGTTGAGCTGTGCGAACGTCCCTGAGCGTGCGTCCAGGGGCGAGAAGGTCTTTTATATCACGCTTTCAGAGACCAAACGCCCACGACTGTATTAGAAATTTGCGAGACACGGGAAAAAAATGATCGCTCGCCTCCGTGGAGAATCTAATTGGGGGATGAAATGAGAAGCAGGGCCGCCGTGCTCTCGGACTTAGCCTAATTGTGCGAGTCATGCGATGTAGCCGCGTCGCTTCCGCCGCCGCGGCTCACATTTGTCCCGCTCGGTTTCTTGCCAAAACTTCGCCCGCTCTCCAGGCCGATTACCGGACGTGAACCTGAGCGTTTACGCGCTCCTCAGCTGTCAATATTTGGGCGGACCTGCTCCGACTTTTCTCCATGCGACATACAAAAAAAGATTAACGCCTCTTTTTGCAACCGCCCTTGCGTCCAGCTTTTCGCGATGAGGCTTTGCTTCCTTCTTTGCCGCGACCGCTACCGCTCTTCTTTCCGCCACGACTTGAATTTATTTAGAGTCGCTCAGGCGCGACGTTCCGCTGCTTTACTGCCCACGCCGCGCTTCTTGTAACCGCGTTCGATCTTCGATGCTTCCGTTTTTGTTCCGATGTATATTTTTCTTACTTCCCCGTGCCATTGGTTACTTCCTGCTGATAATTCAGAAATGGCCTGTTATTTTTTACAAATGTAACGGATTCGGCGTGTTGTTTGGCTATACCAATAGACAAATGTGGATGAGCCAACATCGTTGTTAGACTCGTGGAAGGGACTCTTCAGCGGGTCCGGCGATGACTTCACCGGTCGGTTTGAAGCGTGAGCCGTGACACGGACAGTCCCAAGTCGATTCCGCGGAATTCCATCGCACAATGCATCCCATATGGGTGCAAACAGCGGAAACTTTATGCACTTTGTGCTTCGAGTCGCGATAGGCGGCGATTTTCCCTTTACTCGATTTGATTATCATTCCGCTGTTTGGTTCGAGTTCGCGCACTGAATCCGCTTCCGCCCGTGCCAGCCGATCTTTAACGAGATAATAAGGATAATCTTTGTTCTCGATTAGGTAATTCCACGCCGCCCCCTTAATCTTTTTCCGACCAATATCGAACAAATCCTTCCAAGGATTTTTCACGCCTACCGCCCAATCGCGGGCCATCACAGCGGAAATGGTCCCAAAGGTAATGCCGTTGCCACAAAATCCGGTCGCGATGAATTGACCCTCCGCGTTTTGTCCGATGAACGGCAAACCGTCGTAGGTTTCGATCACCTGGCCCGACCAGCGGTGTTCGATTCGTGCCTCCGGCGCGATTTTTTTCAACTTCGGTACCAGACTAGCGAAGCAATTCACGGGATCTGCGACCTGGCCGGTCTTGTGATCAGCGCCGCCGAAGATCGCATAGTCAGAATCACTACGTCGATCTACGCGCAAATAACTGTAAGGATCGAGCGTGTCCCAAAAGAGCGCGCTCGGTAACGAATCGCAAGGGATGTTCGCCCCCAAGACATAACTACTGTAAAGAGAAAGCTTGGTTTGAAACAACGTGGCTTCCTGCACACTCGCCAGCCCGACCAACGGATTGTTTGTCGCTATTATCACGCGCTCGAACGCAATCCAATGGCCGTTCACTTTCACGCGACGCTTTTCCGCATCGAATTCGCCTGCCTCGCTTTGTTCGAAGACGTCTGAACCCTCGCCGGGGATTGTCTCAACCAATCCAGCGAGATATTTGCGCGGATGAAATTTTGCCTGATTGGCAAAACGCACGCCAGGCAAATTGAAATGCGGTATTGCATCTAAGTAAGTCGCATCAAAGCCGAGCGTGCCTGCAAGCTCCGCTTCTTGCTGAAGCGAATCACTTTCATTCTTGGAATCACCCTCCATTGGGGCATGCAAATAGCCCGGGACGCGACTAAATCCGCAATCGAGCTTCTCCTCTTCGACAATCGTCTCGATCGTATCAATCGCGGCTGCGCCGGCGTCCCAGACGGCTTGCGCATGGTCATTACCGAAATTCTCGACCAGTTTTCGCAGACGCGCATCGGTTACGTAGGTGAGGTGCGCAGTCGTGTGACCAGTGTCGATCATGGCGATGCGGTCCCGCTCAATCAGCGCAACACTGAGGCGTGCGTTCTTTAAGAGATAGGCTGTAGTCACGCCAGTGATGCCGGCGCCAATGACCAAAGCATCGACCGTAACGTCGCGGTTTAGAGCCGGGAAAGTTTTGATCGGCACGGTATCGATCCAATACGAGGTTCCTTTCATTCTCTTTTCTTCGTGCGTCAGCGTACATTCAGCCTTCGACAAAAAGTTTTTCCGGCGCGACGCGCGTGTATCGACCTAACGATTCAGATATATGAACGCGTTTTAAAAGAATGCCCGATCGATCTCGCGCACGCATATCGACGCGCCGCGAATTTTTGGCGCTGGCGGACGCGCGTGAGCTTCTAAACAAGCATCCCAGTTGGTCAAAGCTGTTACGCGGAGATCTACAAATGCACACACGATGGAGTGACGGATCGGGCACAATCGCACAAATGGCAGAGGCAGCACGCCAACGGAGTATGATTACGTCGCCATTACCGACCACTCGAAAGGATTGAAAATCGCGGGCGGAATCGACGAAAAGGACTCCGGAAACAAACTGCCGAAATCATGAAGACAACGCGGCGATCTCACGCGGTGGTGAGAAACTTATCGTAATCAGCTCGATTGAAATAATTTGAATCCGAGCGGTCGTCTGCCTCGAAGAGCGCAAGGACGCGAATGAGACCAGGCGCAGATGGAAGAACATGCGCGTAAGGTGCCTTTCGCGTCCTATTTCCTTAAACCATTCTACTCAGACACGTCCCATCAGCGCGAAGATCAACAATATCAGGAGAACCAGGCCTAGACCGCCGCTTGGGTAATATCCCCAGCCGGAACTGTACGATGATTAAAATAACAAACAGAATTGTGCGCATTAAACGAGCCTATATTTGTCCGCTGCGGAATGGCTATCAGGCCGGCGGATGATTGTCTAATCAGACAAAATCCTATGGTACACGCGACGATTCTCTCGAAGGGCGGATCGCCGCTGCGTTGAGTTGATTGAAACGCGCTGTCGCTCGTCGGTGCGGCATTAATGGCACTGATAGCTCAGGTGTTAGGATTGCTTGGCTTCCGGATCGATTTGCCAGAGAATCTCAGTAGTGATGAATCGATCTTTGTACTACGGTTTTTACAAGCTGCTTAGCGCGCTTCGGTCACTCGTGGAAAATTTTGTTCGCTTCTTTGACTCTGCTGATAGTGACATCGTAATTTGCCGGACTCGGAGAAGCGAAGCGGCTGCGCTATTTTCTGCTTACAACCAACGATTCGCTTATTGTCTTACGCGTTTATGGCAATCGCTCGATCTGCGTCCCGTTAAAAAGGGAGACGCATGAGATCCCCCATTGCGCAGCCGAAATGAGCCCGGCGTGGCGCACGTCATCATCGGCGTCCTTTGCCAACGGCCGCACCTCTTCGCGAGTGTTGTGTTAGCTAAGAAATTCTGCTAGCGGCTCCATCGGTTTGATGTGCGCGCAGAAAATCCTGAAAGCGGCCAGGATCGGCACGGCTAAGATGATGCCGACGATTCCCCACATCCAGCCCCAGAAAGTGAGCGAGAGCAAAATAATGACGGGATTTAAAGTAAGGGAGCGTCCCATAATCCAGGGGGTGATAAAACTGCCCTCCAACGTGCCAAAAGCGAGATAGACGGCAGGAAAGATG
>QHOJ01000013.1 GCA_003218735.1 Verrucomicrobiota bacterium | reverse complement strand
AGGCCACGACGTCGGGCGCGTACATCGACATGATGGCGTCGAGATCGTGTGCGCGGAACGCTTTCGCCCACTGGTCTAACCATTGCCGTATTTCGGCTTTGTCCTTTGACTGTGCGTCCGCAGTCAGCGCAGCATTCAGCAAAATAATACTGCCAAGTAGTACCGTAAGCAGCGGAGCTCGATTCTTCATGGGTGACTCCTCTTTTGGTTTGTTATGTTTCCTTTTGTAGTTTGCTTCAAAGTTGGTTGGAAGAGGTTGTAACGAGGTGCATAAGAGATCGCTGCGCCTGATCGCATTTTTCGTGCCGCGATGACATTTAATGCCAAGGCAGCTTTCGCTGGGTTCGAGTAAGCAGACAAAGCGACCATGCTTAACGAGCGCGCGACGACAAGGCACTTACTCAGTAATGATTTTGTCCGCCCACTCCACCAGCGAGACAAAGATTTTTGGATTGCCGAATTTCGCGCCCATACTCGGCCAGGTCTGTTTCGGTTACTCCTCTGGCACGAGAGCCCGCTCCACAGGCGTAGATTGGTATCTTCTTAGAGACGATCTTGGCAAGAACCTCGGCCAGGGGTGGCCAGCCGACCGGAACAACTGCGTTGGCCACTGATTTTCTCATCAAAGATACGGCTTCACCAAGAAGAAATATCTGGACCCCATGACCTGCCTCGGAAAGCGCGTCGCCATGAAGGAAAGGAAAGGCAGCCTTTGTCGGGTCATCTGATCCCCAGGCGCTTTTCATGAGGATCTTCAGTTTGACTGCGGTCGTGGAGGCGGATCCCGCAGCCGCGAAAAATGGAACGGCTGCTAGCTGCCTCAGGAATGATCGCCGAATCACAAAACGCGATATAACCAGAAATGGACTGCATTCTGCAATCCATTTCGCATCAAATCAACGTCCTCGAGTTTGACGGGTCGGTTTACTTTGCTCGGGGGCTTTCGTCTCGATTTTCGCGGCAGTATCGCGATAAAACAAAATGCCGTGCGCCCGCAAGTTGGTGATTAGCGCATGCAGGTCGTCGGCCAGTTGTTGATTGGTCAAAAGCGAAGCCAGCAGACCTTTTCCTTGCGTTGCCGTGCGAAGCAATTTGCGGGTGTCTCCGATCGCATTCTGCAAATCGTCAGCCGCCGTTTTTGCCGACTCCATCGTGGAATCGGCCTTCCCGATCACGCCATCCAATTTCTTTGAAGATTCTGCAAGCGCACCGGTCGCTACGTTCAAATGTTCCATGCTCGCTTTCAGATTCTCCATGTTCGCGGAGGAGAGAGTGTCTTGACTTAACCGTGTCGCGGCGGTGTCGATCTTTTGCACTGTCCCGCGAAGATCGCTTACGAGCGCACCGCCTTCACGCGTGAGGTCGTCGATGCCAGTTTCACGCGCGCCGTTGATGTAGGTATTTGGCGCCAGGAAAGTCTTTGGCTGGCCGGGCGGCATCGTCACGTTTACAAACCGATCGCCAAGCAACCCCGAACTTCCGACGGTGAATTTGGTTCCTTCGGGGACCTTAATGTAATCGTAAATCTTCAGCGGTACATCCACGCCCTGGCCTTCGCGCACCATTCTCGGACCACCCGAGACTTTTCCAATTTTCGCGCCAGCGAGCAAAACATCAGAGCCCTTCAACAGGCCGCTTGCGTCGTTGAAGCGAATGGTGAGGCCATAATATGTTTTGAGGCCTTCGCCCAGTCGGCCAAACTGCACGACGAGCGCACCTAACATCGCTAATCCGACGAAAACGAATACGCCGACTTTAAATTCCAAACCTCGCTCGTGCCGATCCATTAGTTTCCAACTCTCATCTCTGAAGCCTCAACTCTCAACTTTACTCCCGCGCTCTTCAGCAGAGCGGCCAAGCAAGAAATCCTGCAAAATCGGATCGCTTGTCTGCTGAAGCTGAATGGGCGTGCCGTAAAAATAAATTTGACCTTCGTGCAAGTAGGCAATGTGATCGGCAACGTCGAATGCGCTTTTCATGTCGTGCGTGACTACGATGCTCGTCATTCCGAACCGTTCCTGTAATCGCCGAATCAAGCGGTTAATACTGTCGGAGACTACCGGATCTAGGCCGGAAGTCGGCTCGTCATACAGCACGCATTTCGGCCGGCGAATAATCGAGCGCGCAAGACCGACACGCTTCTTCATTCCGCCGCTGAGACTCACCGGCATTTTTTCTTCCTGACCTTCGAGCTCCACTACGTCGAGTATCTCGCGAACCTTTTCGCGCAAGACTTTTGGCTCGCGCTCGCCCGCTTCTCGCAACGGAAAGGCGATGTTTTCTGCCACCGTCATAGAATCAAAAAGCGCGGCGCCTTGAAAGAGAATGCCAATTTTTTGTCGGATAGCGCCAAGCTGGCGCTCATTCAAGCGGGTAATATTCTGGCCTTCGATCCAAATTTCGCCGGCATCCGGCTGCATCAATCCAACCAGGTGCTTGAGCAAAACGCTTTTGCCTCCACCGCTGCGACCAATGATGGCCAGCGTTTCACCGTGCGCAACGTTGAGATCAACGCCGCACAAAATTTCCTGTGCACCGATTCTCTTCTTTAGATCGCGCACCACCAGCATCGAGCCATTGTCTCGATCTTGCAGGGACGTTGCCGACATCTGAGGCGACGTTTCGATCATTGATATCCGGCCGGGTAAATAATGTTGAGCAACATTGTGAGGAAGAAATTGCAAATCAGGACCGCGAGCGACGCGTTCACCACCGCTTCAGTCGTCGCGCGGCCGACACCGACGGCGCCTTCACGGGCGCTCAGCCCTTTCTGACAACTGATAAACACAATCAGGATCCCGAAACAGAATGCTTTCGACAGGCCCATGATGATGTCGCGGTTGCGCGTCCAGCGCACCATGTTGGCCATATAATAAGTGCCGTTAATCTCGAGCAGAGAAATCGCGATGAAATAGCCAGCAGCGATGCCCACGGCGATGCATTCGGCCACCAGCAGTGGCATTGACACCATCATGGCGAGAGCGCGCGGCACGACCAGATAATCGATCGGGTAAACCGCGAGCGCACGCAACGCGTCGATTTGCTCGGTGACCTTCATCGTACCGATTTCCGCCGACATGGCCGCGCCAACGCGACCCGCTACCATCAATGCGGTGAGCACCGGACCAAGTTCGCGACAGATCGCAACCGATACCACTGCGCCGGTGGCCGATCCCATTCCGATTTTGTTAAACTGAAAGAACGTTTGTGCCGAAAAGACGGCGCCAGTAAACGCGCCCGTGGTCACGACAACAAGCTGCGAAAGCAATCCAATCTCAACGATTTGGTTGAGAAATAATTTCCAGCGGAGCTTGTGCGTGAAAATAGAACGAAATGTATCCGCCGCCAGCAACACGAGCTCGCCCAGATATTGAAAAAGCCGAAGGAGCGGCGCCCCAAGTGCGTTAAACAATCGTGCAATCATCAGACAGGCGGCGACAAATTATGTCACGGCCTCTTAAACGCCAAGCGGCTTCGTTTTCGATTTCGGCCGAAGTTCCGGGGGCATGGCGCTGATAAACCGTGGATTGAGTCCAATTCCAAGATTTTGCTCAAGGTGCGTAAATCCGCCGCATAGACTTCCGGCTCCATCATCGCGGCGGAAGTCTAGCGAGCGTCTCACACCATGCAATGCTTTCAGCGTTGCCAGGTTTGCGCAGCGCGCAAAGCTGCGATAAGAAGGGCCAGTCTAAGAATGAGTCGCACGGTTCAACTTCTGCTCGCAAGCAATTTTCTGCTCGGCGTCTTGTTTTTCGGAGGATGTGAAACCGTGCCGCAGGGAATTCAGGAGGCGAAAATCCAAATGGCACAGCGCATCGCTTCCGAACCGGCGGGAGATTATTTTATTGGCCGCCGTTATTACAAACCCGATTTCAAGTTCTGGGGCTACGTGCGGCGGCCAGGTGAGTCCTGGAGTAGCGCGCAATTGGTGATGCTGAATGAAAAGCAGAAACTCGCGCCAGACCGGGAACCGCTTGATTTCGGAAGCGACAATAACTACGAATATAAGCTTTACGGTAATTTTAGCGGCGACAAAGTCTACGAACCGGCGAGCAACAGCATTTATCCCGAATTCGTCTTAAAAGGTTACGAGTTAATCTCGACCAATCCGCCGCCGATTTTCAAGAGTCAACTCCGCGGCAGGTCCACGGCGGACCTCCGTTACGAAATCGAGAAGCCAGAGTAAATTTGCTGTTGTCATTCCGAGCAAAATCGAGGAATTTCCCACTGTTATTTCCGATCGGCCATTTGACTTAAAAGCGGATCCACTTGCCGGAGAATTTCTTCGCTATCTGACGGTCGAGCACAATGCTTCTCCCCGCACGCTCAAAGCGTATCGCGAGGCGCTGGCGGCTTTTCGCGCGGAAAATAAGACGCCGTGGAAGAAGTGCAGAGCGAATGATTTCCGCGATTATCTGTTCGGGCTGATGAAGCGCGGACAGGCGCGTTCGTACGTGCGGTTGCAATTCTCCGCCTTCCGGACGTTTTATCGTTTTCTGGCGGAGCGAAAAAAACTTCCGCGCGATCCCGTGCGCGAACTGCAACTGCCGAAGATAGAGAAGAAACTTCCGCTCGTGCTCACGCGCCAGCAGATTGAGGAACTGCTCGCTGCGCCGGCGCGCGTCACGAAAAATCGCGCCGCGCCCATTTGGATGCCACTGCGGGATATTGCAATCATGGAACTTTTTTACAGTAGCGGCTTGCGGTTAAGCGAGCTGGCCGCTCTCGATGTAGCCGATGTCGATCTTTACACCGAGTCCGTGCGCGTTTTTGGGAAAGGCCGAAAGGAACGCATTTGTCCCGTCGGATTCCCCGCGCTGGAGGCGATCTCGCGATATCGGGCAGCGGGCAACGTGCATTCGGGAGCGCTCTTCATAAACAAGCTACGCAAACGAATGTCCACGCGCTCGATCTGGCTCGTTTTGAAACGTTATTTGCGGCACACGTCTATTCCCATTTCAATCAGTCCACACAAGCTTCGGCACAGCTTTGCGACGCACATGCTCGATCGCGGCGCCGACCTGCGCAGTGTGCAGGCGTTGCTCGGTCATGCCAGCCTTTCGACGACACAAATTTACACCCACGTCACTGTCGAGCGGCTGAAGAAAGCCTACGCAAACGCCCATCCGCGGGCGTAGCTGGTAGGGCGCGATCCGTCGGCCGAGTGTCGAAAGGTTTCAGCTAACTCGCGGGCGCTACGGCGCTGTCATGCGGTTCCACGACGTGGAACGCCAGTTTTCCGTCCGCGGCTGTCACCTCGACACGGTCGCCCGCTTTGACGTTGCCCCGGAGCAATTCCTCCGCCAGCGGATCTTCAAGATAACGCTCAACCGCGCGGCGCATTGGGCGCGCGCCGTAATTAGGATCGTAACCCTTCTCGATCACGAATTCGTGCGCTGCGGTATCGAGCACGATTTCGATCTCTTTCATCTTGATCCGCGCCTTCACTTTCGCCACCTCAAGATCGACAATGCGCATCAAGTGCGGTTTATCGAGCGAATGGAAGACAATGGTTTCATCCAGGCGATTGAGAAATTCGGGTTTAAAGACGCGCTTGGTTTCTTCCATGATCTTGTCGCGCATCGATTCGTAATCATGTCCTTCGCGCGGCGCGCCGAAGCCCATCACCGTCTGTTTTTTAAGCAATTCGGCTCCTACGTTCGAGGTCATGATAATGATCGTGTTGCGAAAATCGATCTTCCGGCCTAACGAGTCAGTGATCTTTCCTTCCTCGAGAATCTGCAGAAGCAAATGCATCACATCCGGATGCGCTTTCTCAATTTCATCAAAAAGGACCACCGAATATGGGCGGCGGCGCACCGCTTCGGAGAGTTGTCCACCTTCCTCATAGCCGACGTAACCCGGCGGCGAACCGATCAAGCGTGAAGCGGTGAATTTTTCCATGTACTCGGACATGTCGATCTGGATGAGCGCGTCGGAATCGCCGAACATGAATTCGGCCAGTGTGCGAGCGAGATAGGTTTTGCCGACGCCGGTCGGACCAAGAAAGACAAATGAACCTATCGGACGCCGCGGGTCCTTCAAGTCCGCCCGCGAACGACGCAGCGCTTTGCTGATGGCGGTGACGGCTTCTTCCTGACCGATGACCCTCTGCTTGAGCTCCGCTTCCATCATCAGCAGTTTTTGCGTCTCCTCTTGTTCCATCCGCTGGAGAGGAACGCCGGTGACCTTTGAAATGATGTGCATCATGTCGTCGGCCGTCACGACCACTTCCTTCTCTTCCCGCTCCTCGCGCCACTTGTTTAAAATTGTATCGAGCTTCTCTTTGGTTTGCTTCTCGCTGTCGCGAAGAGCGGCGGCCTTTTCAAAGTCCTGCGCCTTAATCGCCGCTTCCTTTTCCAGCCGAATGTCTTCGATTTCCTTCTCGATTTCCTTAACATTCGGTGGCCGCGTCATGGCGTTGATGCGCGCCCGGGCCCCGGCTTCATCCATCACATCGATTGCTTTGTCGGGCAGGAAACGGCCAGTGATGTAACGGTCGGAAAATCTAACCGCGGTCTCGAGCGCTTCGTCGGTGAGTTTCGCTTTGTGATGCGCCTCGTATTTCGGACGCAAACCTTTCAGAATTTGGATCGCTTCATCGACTGTCGGAGCATCGACCTTCACCGTCTGGAAACGGCGTTCCAGCGCGGCGTCTTTCTCGATGTACTTGCGATATTCGTTCATGGTCGTGGCTCCAACACACTGCAACTCT
>QHOJ01000294.1 GCA_003218735.1 Verrucomicrobiota bacterium | reverse complement strand
TCCTCAATGGCCTGCGACCCTACGCCTCAGGTTTAATGCTGGCCTGTGTGGCTGTTTGTTTTTGGGATGCACTGCCAGTTCGTCTTCCGATGTTCCAAAGCCGGCGTTATCGCTGGCTCGAGCCAGAGTCTCTTTCCCTTGGGCCAGCAGCGGAAGAAGTCTGAGCTGCGCATTTTCGACGAGAAGGCGAGGATTAGCGCCTGTAACAGATTCGATACGGTGCCGTAGATAAGTCAGTCAGCCGATTTCGCGGCCGCGCCCGCTGAGCACTTTGATCCGCGGGTGTAATTTCTCTATTTATTTCAAAAGGCGGCTAAGACCTTAAGGGTGACGATCTTGCTGTTCAAATCGTGCTATCTGGCAGGAGCAAAATTTCCACAGTCAGAAGCGAATTTCAGCGCCGCTCCGGCATCGCGTTAACCCTCCTTATTGTCGCGCCAGTCGCCGAAACAAAAATGCGCCGAGCACAATAAAAAGGACGTTCGGAAACCAGACCAGCAGTTCCGGATGCACGTTTGGGTTTCCGCGGAGAGTGTCACCAATAATAACAAACAAAAAGTAACTGACCGCGACAATCAACCCCATCGCAAAACCAATCGAAGTCTCGCGGCGATGCGCGGTCACGCCGAGCGGCACACCAATAATTGCAAATGCGATGCAGGCGAACGGAAATGAAAATCGTTTGTTTATTTCTGTCCGGCTGGCGCTGCGCTCCCGTTGGTTTTCGCTTTTTAATTGGTCGAGCAATTGCTCAATCGATAATGCGGAACGGCTCGGCCTTTTTTTTTCCTTTTCGTACAGCTCCTCGAGACTAATCGGCAACGTGCCTTCCACCATGTTGATTCCATCCCGAATTTTTGTCAGGTCCAAGGGATTCTTTTCGTCTCGCGCCTGATAACGCGCCTGATAAAGATGCATGAGAATCTGCCTGTTCGCCAAATCGGCCTCAAGCATGCCGGTGTGCGCGTAGGTGACTTTTACCGGAAGCGAATTTTGGTTTAGTTCGAAAACCGTAATGTTCTCGAGCTTGTTCCCTTCTTTTTTGCCGACATAAATCTTTCGCCCGGGAAATTGATCGATCACTTGATCGCTGCCAAAAAGCGCCATTGGATTGCGCGTCGCGAGATCGAAAATCGTGCTGCGCAATTTTTCCTGCGCGGCCGGCGCGGCTTGCACATTGAGCCAAAGGCAAATCGCCGTGCAGACGAGTGCGACGCCGGCGAGCGGAATACAAATGCGCGAAATACTCACACCGTTCGAGCGCAGCGCAATCAACTCATTATCAGCGGAGAGACGGCCGAAGACGAGCAGGATGGCGGTCAACAATCCCCAGGGGATCGTGAAGATGAGCGAGAAAGGCAGCACGTAAGCGATAAACGTAATGAGGTACTCCATTGGCACGTCATGATTCACGAGTAACGGGAGAAGCTTGCGAAAAATGTTACCCACCACGAGAACCAGGCTCAGCACCGCAATCGCGAAGAGCACGTTGACCAGCAACTCGCGACTAACAAAGCGATCGATCAGTTTCATTCCTGAGTTTCTGTTAATTCGATTTGCCGACGCTCGCAAGGTGGATTGGTCGCTCCGGCGGGCGATGCTATTTATTTGCGACTCTGCCGCCATTCTAACATCGAGTAGGGACTGCTCGATCCACCGTTTTGCTTAACTGGGAAGCTTAGTAAGATAATCGGGGCGTGAAAATCGACATGTACGACGTCGCAATCATTGGCGGAGGACCGGCCGGCAGCACCGCGGCCACCCTGCTCGCGCGCGCGGGCC
>QHOJ01000293.1 GCA_003218735.1 Verrucomicrobiota bacterium | reverse complement strand
CTTGATCACTCGCACGAGAACGGCGCTGAGGTTCGCGAGGAGACCGAAGTAAAGAAAATCGCGTTCGCAGCCGACCGCGTGAAGATCAACATCGAAACTTCCACCCGCGAAAACGAAACGATCGAAGCCAGGTACCTGCTCGATTGCAGCGGGCGCCAAACCGTGCTTGGGAATTTTTACAATCTCAAAAAGACCTACGAG
>QHOJ01000012.1 GCA_003218735.1 Verrucomicrobiota bacterium | reverse complement strand
CTCGTTTTCGCGAAGCTGACCTTGAAGATCGATCTGCTGTCGCGCCTCAGCCATTCGAACCGAAGCCAGAATTTGCTGTGCGGAAGGCGCAGGCTGACCGAAAATCGACATCGTCGCGAACGCCAACCAAATGACGAAGCACGAATGACGAATGACGAAGGAATGACGAAGTCGGAATGACAAAAGGAAAGGTCCGGATCGAGGTTTCGTCATTTGGGCATTCGAGCTTGTTTCGTCATTCGTCATTCGTGCTTCGGTCATTGTACCGCATTTGTTTATTAGAAAGTAGCGATTAAAGCTTAAGCGCCGCTTCGTTTCGATCGCGAATGGACCAGACGCTTTTTCATCTCATTAACGAACAATGGACGAGTCCGGCGCTCGACTTGTTCATGGCGGCGCTCAGCAACAGCGAGATCTGGAAGCCCGTGCTCATCGCAATTGCGCTTGGCGGGCTTTTTTTTGGCGGATTCAAGGCGCGGGCGTTCGTTGTGTGTTTGGTCTTTTCTTTGCTGATCGCCGAGGGGATTACCAGCATTCTAAAATCGGCCATTGATCGTCATCGTCCCAAGCAAGTCCAGAGTGTGCGCATGGTCGAATTGCAAACGGCGCGCCCCAAATTTATGACGTTCTTCAAAAAACCGACCATCCGCTTTTCCGATCAATCCGATCGAAATCGCTCCGGGCCATCGTTTCCATCGGGACATGTGACGAACAACGCGATTGCTGCAGTGTATTTGACGTTGTTTTATCAGCGTCGGGGCTGGCTTTATTGGATTGTGGCGGTGGCTGTCGGTTATTCGCGAATTTATCTCGGCGCGCATTGGCCTGCCGATGTGATTGCGACGTTGTTTCTCGCCAGCGGCGAAGCGTTGCTCCTGCTCGGATTATTTGAACTGATCTGGAGAACAGCGGCGCAAAAATGGATACCGAACATTTATGCCAGCCATCCCAGTCTGATTGGAAATGTAAATTCGCAAACCGGAGACTCGCGCCACTTTCGATGAGCACCACGCGCGCGGTCTGGTTTTTTGTCATCGCTCTGACGGTGATTCGATTGTCGATGCTGGCCACAACCGACCTCGAATTTGACGAGGCGCATTACTGGATGTGGTCGGAGCGCCTGGCGCCAGGCTACTTTAGCAAAGGGCCCGGCATCGCCTTCGCCATGCGCGCGAGCACGGCGATTTTTGGCGCGAACGAGTTCGGTGTGCGCTTTTTTAGTCCAGTGCTGGCGGCGGGCACGAGCCTGCTCTTGTTTTATTTCGCGCGACGATTATTCAGTCCGGCGGCCGGATTATGGGCAGTAATCGGCTTGAACGTCACACCGATCTTCAACATCGGCGCATTTCTCATGACGATTGATTCCCTATCGGTCTTTTTCTGGTTGGCGGCGATGTTTACATTCTGGCTTGCGCTGGAACGAAGTCCGCGTTTCTCATGGCATTGGCCGCTCACTGGATTGCTAATTGGCCTTGGATTTCTCTCGAAATACACGAACGCGCTTGAACTGGTTTCGGTTCTGCTCGTGATCTCACTGGCTCCCCGGGTCAGACAAGAGTTTGCACGGCCCGGTTTGTATTTGCTCCTTGTCGTATTCGCTCTTTGCACGATCCCCCCGATCGTCTGGAATGCGCAGCACGCCTGGATCACGCTGGCGCATCTGCGCTCGCGTGGAGGGATTGAGCAGGGTTTCAGCCTCCACCCGCTCGAGGTACTTTCATTTCTCGGGGAGCATTTTTTGGCCTATTCACCCTTTCTGTTTCTCGCACTGGCCTGGGGCGTGATCGCGAGCTGGCGGCGCGTGAATCAGCAATTCAAGGTGTTGTTTCTAATGTGGTTTGGATTGCCGGTGTTCGCTTTTTATTTCCTCTTATCGATCAACAAAAGCGCCGCGCCGAATTGGGATGCGCTGGCCTTCCTCGGTTTCGGTTTGCTCGCGATTTATTTTTGGTGGGAACGTCTCGAAAGGAGCTTGATCTTGCGACTGTGCGCCGGCGTTGCGTTACTAGTCGGGTTAAGCATGAGCGTAATCGCGCTGGACACAGACTTGCTTCGTACCACAGATTTCGAGTTGCAGCGGTCTGACCCGAGCGACCGGATGCGTGGCTGGAAAAGCGCGACCGGAGCGGTCGAAGAAATGCGCACTGGTCTCGAATCGCAACTGGGAGAGAAATTGTTTCTCATCGCCGATGCGCGCGACCGCGCGTCGGAAATTTCTTTTTATCTCCGCGACAAACGGCCAGAGGGTCCGGGGCATCCACCCGTTTACATCCCCGAATCGCAGGACATGGTAAATCAGTTCTCGTTCTGGCCACGCTATGATGAATTTGTCGAGATAAACCCGGCCACACCCCGCCCGGAAAGCGAAGTTTACACCGAGGAGAACGGCATTAATCCATTCGCTGGACGCAGCGCGCTTTTCATTCGAGACGGCGAAAAAGAGGGCGTTCCGCACAATATCCGGGCTGCGTTTCAATCGACGGAATCGGTAGGCACGATTGAGGTTCGCCGTTACGGCAAGCTGCTCCGCCGCTGGCAGGTTTTTCTTTGCCGGAATTATCGCACACTTCCGCTATGATGGAGACGACAAACGCGCCGGCAGTTTCTGTCATTGTGCCGCTTTTCAATGAGGAAGAGAACATGTCGATCTTGCAATCGGAGTTAAAGTTGGCACTCGGCGGAATCGATCATGAAATCATTTTTGTCGACGACGGATCGATCGATCGCACGGTCGAGCGAATCGTAGCTGCGCCGAATATTCGAGTGATTCGCTTTGAAAAGAATACGGGACAAAGCGC
Source organism: Verrucomicrobiota bacterium (assembly GCA_003218735.1). Classification (GTDB taxonomy): domain Bacteria; phylum Verrucomicrobiota; class Verrucomicrobiia; order Chthoniobacterales; family UBA10450; genus Udaeobacter. Next base: position 14,778 of record QHOJ01000012.1, on the reverse strand, counting down.
TGCCATTTACGCGGGTCTTCATGCTGCTCTCGGCGCTACGGCAGTTCTCATCGATGGCGATTTGCAAAATGATCCAGCCGACATCCCGCGACTCCGGATCGCGAATTTCGTTCGCAGCCGGTTTACGAAAGACTACGTGCGCGACACCGGTTGTACGATCAAGGCAATGCGGCATGAATGTGTGAGCGCGCTGGTTCCATTCAAAGGCATGCACCGTTTCGTCCCGGCCCTCATTAGAGGAGCAGGATACCGGCTAGTGGAAATTCCGGTAAACCATCGGCCGCGCCGTTTCGGCCAGAGCAAATATGGTCTCGGAAATCGCGCTTTTCGCGCCACTATCGATATGTTCGGCGTGCGCTGGCTGCTCTCACGGAGATTGAATTACAAGGTGCTCGATCGTTAGAGGGCAATAGCAGGGACTCCTTTTGTCTTGCCGCAGAATCCGAAATAGCTAACATTAGAATAATGAAAACCAGCTTGGATATTCCCGACAAAGAGCTCAAAGACGTGCTCCGTTTTACGAAGGCAAAGACAAAGCGAGACGCGATTGTGACGGCCGTAAGGGAATATAACAGACGCAAGCACATGGCGGCGCTCGTCAGCAAGCATGCAGGAAAATCGAAGACTTTCATGACAATGGGTGAGCTCATGAGGATGCGCCAAGCAGATTGATGCAACGATGGTCCTCATCGATTCCTCCTGCTGGGTGCATTATTTTCGATCCCGCGGTGACGCGCGAGTGCGAGATCGCGTTTCGAGCCTGCTCCGAAAGGATGAAGGTGTTTGGTGCGCGATGGTTCGCCTCGAGCTATGGAACGGCGTCGGAAGCGAATCCGACCGCACAGTCCTGCGCGAGCACGAGATTTGGCTGCCCGAGCTTGCCATAACCGATGCCGTTTGGGACGAGGCTTGCCTAATTGCAAGTCAATGCAGAAAGATCGGAAAGACAGCGCCGGCGAACGACGTGCTGATTGCAGCGTGCGCCCGCCATTACGAAGTAGCGCTTGAATACACGGACGCACATTTCGACTTTCTGATGACGCTTCCGAGATAGACGATCGCCGCCTCTAAATCCCGCTTGTCAACCTAGCCGCTCCCGCTAAGCTTGCGCTCCCGACGGGAAATTCTGCATGTCCCTGGACAATTTATTATCCGCCGAGCAAATCATCCCGGAGATGAAGGCAACTGAGCGTTGGCCGGCAATCGTCGAGCTGATTGATCTGCTCGTGGAGTTGGACAAAATCAAAATCGCCGATCGGGACAGCATTCTGGCGTCGCTCAAACAGCGCGAGGAAACCATGAGCACTGGCATCGGTTTCGGTATCGCCATTCCACATTGCTCGTCCGATCGGCTTGAGGAAGTCGTCGCTGCGTTTGGACGATCGACCAGCGGAATCGAGTTTGACGCCCTGGATAATGCGCCGGTGAAATTCGTTGTCCTGTTTATTGTGCCAAAAAATCAATTCCAGACGCATCTGCGCACCCTGGCTTCAATTGCGAAATTTTTAAACGATCGCACCACCCGTGAGCGTCTGGCCGAAGCAAAATCGGCGGACGAAATTTTGTCGATCTTTCGCGATCGCTCGCAAAAAGTGTAGTGGCACGGGCTTCCAGCCTGTGACCTTCATCGGCGAGATGCCGACGCCACAAAAATGTGTGAATCTGTGGCTTAAAGACTCATGGAGACTTTCCAAGCACTTCTCGCAAACAAACTTTCCGATGCACTGGCAAAGGTCGGATTGCCCAAGGTTGGAGAGCTGACGCCTGCGACCGATCCGCGTTTCGGTGATTATCAGACGAACGCCGCTCTCGTGCTGGGCAAACAGCGGGGTGAAAGTCCGAAGACTCTGGCCGAGAGAATTCTCGCCTGTCTCGATGCGGGCGATATTTGCGAGCCACCGGCTGTCGCGGGCGCCGGTTTCGTCAACTTTACGTTGCGGACCGACGCAGTGGAAAGAAAAGCGGGCGAGCTTCTGCTAGACGAACGGCTTGGCGTTGCAACGGCGGAATCAAAAAAGCGGATCGTGATCGATTTTGGGTCACCCAATGTGGCTAAGCCGATGCACGTCGGTCATATCCGCAGCATAGTGCTCGGGGACGCACTGGCGCGCATCGCAAGCTTTCTCGGTCACGAAGTTATTCGCGACAATCATATCGGCGACTGGGGGACGCAGTTCGGGATGGTGATATGGGGATGGAAAAATCTGTTGGATCGACAAGCACTCGCACGCGATCCGCTCGCCGAGATCGTTCGCATTTACAAGGAGACGAACCAACGAGCGACAAGCGATCCTCAGGTCCGGGAAGCGTGCCGCCAGGAATTGGTCAAGCTGCAAGCCGGCGACCGAGAGAACCTCGATATTTGGAATGAGTGTGTCGCATTCTCGATGCAGGATTTCGAGCACGTTTACAAATTGCTCGACATCCATTACGACATCCAGTGCGGAGAGAGTTTCTATAACGATCGCTTGCCAGCGACCGTTGATCGCTTGCTCAAATCCGGCATCGCGGAAATCAGTGAAGGCGCAGTCTGCGTTTTCTTTCGCGATATTCCCGAGCTGACCGATAAGCCGTGCATCATTCGCAAGCGCGATGGTGGATTTAATTATGCCACGACGGATCTCGCCACAGTTGATTATCGGATCAACGATTTAAAAGCCGATGCTGTTTGGTATGTGGTCGGCGCACCGCAAGTTTTGCATTTCAAACAAATCTTTGAGATCGCGCGGCGCGAAGGTTACACCGCGGACTTTCGCCACATTCCCTTTGGCAGCATTCTGGGCGAAGATCGCAAGCTGATGAAAACTCGCTCAGGCGAGAACGTCCCGTTGCGTGAGCTTCTGGAGGAGGCGTGCAGCCGTGCCCGCAAAATTGTTGAGGAGAAGAATCCCGATTTAAGCGAGGCAGAGAAGATCGACATCGGGCAAAAGATCGGCGTCGCCGCGGTTAAGTACGCCGACCTCTCGCAATATCGAATGACCGATTACGCGTTTTCGTGGGATCGAATGCTTTCCCTTCATGGAAACACCGCGCCGTATTTGCAGAACGCGTATGTGCGAATTCGCTCGATTTTTCGGAAAGCCGTAGCCACGCCCCAGTGGGGCGTCGAGGCGCAGACGGGCCACAGGCCCGTGGCTACAGCCGACAAGTTAACTTTCACCGATCGCAGCGAAATCAATCTCGCAAAACGTCTCTGCCAGTTCGCGGAAAACGTGCCGCAGGTGTTGAACGATTTTCGCCCGAATATTCTGGCAAATTATCTGTTCGAGTTAGCGAACAGTTTTCACACGTTCTACGAATCCTGTCCCGTGTTGAAGTCGGAAGAACCGCTCCGCAGTTCGCGTCTCGCACTATGCGATCTTAGCGGGCGCGTTTTGCAGCGCGGTCTCGATTTGCTTGGCATCAAGGTGCCAGAGAAGATGTAAGCTCTTGTCATGTCGAGCGGAGTTGAGACATCTCTCATCGTTTTCCGGTTTACGCGATGGAGACAGTAAGAGATTTCCTCGACTCCGCTTGGAATGACGAACGAAATGACAAAGAAGAACCATCCGCGCATTCCGACTTGCACCTATCGGTTGCAATTCAACCGCTGGTTCACTTTCGCGCAGGCGCGCGAGATTGTTCCCTATCTGCACGCGCTCGGTGTGAGTGATGCTTACGCATCGCCTTATTTTCAAGCGGGCGCCGAGAGTCTCCACGGTTACGACATTACGGATCATAACAAACTCAACGCGGCGGTCGGTTCCCGCGAAGCGTACGACTCGTGGATTGCGGAATTGCATGCGCACTCGATGGGCCAGGTGCTCGATTTCGTGCCGAATCACGTCGGGATCGCCGAGCCGCTCAATCAGTGGTGGATGGATGTGCTCGAAAATGGGCCCAGCTCGCGATTCGCACCCTATTTCGACATCGATTGGCATCCGCTGAAATCAGATCTGCGCGCCAAGGTTCTGTTGCCGATCTTGAGCGATCAATACGGGCGCGTCCTGGAGCGGGGCGAACTGCAAGTTCACTTCGAGGAGGGCACGTTTTATCTTCGCTACGGCGACCGCAGACTGCCGATCGCGCCAGGCACGTATCGCTACGTGCTTGATATCGCCTTACAAAATCTTGCCGAACATAAGGACGAAGATTTTTACGCCGAACTGCAAAGCATTCTGACCGCGCTTGAATATTTGCCGAAGCGCACCGAAACCGATCCCAAGCGGATCGCGGAGCGCATCCGTGAAAAGGAAATCATCAAGCGACGTTTGGAGCGCCGGTGCGCGGAAGCGCCGCAAGTGCAACAGGCGATCGAAAAGGCATTGGCGCGGATCAACGGCGAACCGGGCGACCCGCGCAGCTTCGACTCCCTCGATGAGCTGCTCAATGCGCAGTCGTACCGGCTCGCATTTTGGCGGGTCGCCGCGGAGGAAATTAATTACCGCCGCTTTTTTGATGTTAATGATCTGGCGGCGATCCGGGTTGAGCTTCCCAAGGTCTTCGACGCTGTTCACCGCCTGCTACTGGAATTGGTAAATTCCGGCGCTGTGACCGGTCTCCGCATCGATCATCCAGATGGTCTCTATTTGCCCCGCGAGTACTTCGAAAAACTTCAACAGCGTTGCGCGAAGGCGCTGGCGATCGCCCTGCCGCAGGATGGGCGCGCTATTTACACGGTGGTGGAAAAAATCCTCACTGGCGCCGAGACGCTGCGGAAGGATTGGCTCGTGCACGGTACGACCGGCTATGATTTTGCAAATCAAATGGCGCAGTTGCTGGTCGATTCCTCAGCTGAGACAGCGATCACGAAAACATTCCATCGTTTCATTGGTCACTCTCTGCATTTCGGTCATCTCGTCTACGCGAAGAAGCTGCAAGTGATGAAATTGGCGCTGGCCAACGATGTCGATGTTCTCGGCAACATGGTCGATCGGTTGTCCGAGCAAAACCGCTGGTATCGCGATTTCACCCTCGAAGCGCTGGCCCGCGCCGTGCGGGAAACGATCGCCTGTTTTCCGGTTTATCGAACCTATCTCGCGCCGGGCCGGCCGGTGAACGAGGAAGATCGACAAGTGATCGAACGCGCCGTCACCGCAGCCAAACGCCGCAACCCCGCGATTGAAGAATCCATCTTCAATTTTCTGCGTGACGTTTTGGTTTTCCGGTTTCCGGAGAACCTCGATGCCGAAGCACGAGCGGCGCACACACATTTCGTCCTCAAGTTTCAGCAAAGCACGGGACCGATCACCGCGTTTTATATTTACAACCGATTGGCAGCTTTGAATGAAGTCGGCGGCGAACCGCAGCAGTTTGGTCTAAGCGTTGAGGCATTTCACGAGCGCAACCTTAATCGACAACGCAATTGGCCGGACACATTGCTCGCGACCTCTACACATGACACAAAGCGCAGCGAAGATGTGCGTGCCCGGATGGCTGCGATTTCCGAAATGCCAGAGGTTTGGCAACGGTCGTTGCAACGCTGGCGTACGGCTAATCGCCGCTGGAAACGCACGATCAACGACCTGGAAGCGCCCGACGGAAACGAGGAATATTTGCTCTACCAGATATTGCTCGGGACCTGGCCGGTTCAACTTTCCGGCGTCCCAGAAGAAGCGGCCACGGCCGAATACATTGGACGCATTCAGGCCTACATGGGCAAGGCTCTCCACGAAGCAAAGGTCAACACGAGCTGGATCCAACCGAATGAAGAATGGGATGCAGCCATGCACGATTTCGTTCGGAGAATTTTGGATTCCTCGCCGCGGAGCAAGTTCCTTCCCGGTTTCCTTCCTGTCGTTCAGGAGATCGCACGGCTCGGAGCGATTAATTCGCTCACCCAGACGCTGCTCAAGCTGACTTCACCGGGAGTGCCCGACATTTATCAAGGCAACGAGATTTGGGATTTCAGTCTGGTCGATCCTGACAACCGCCGGCCGGTCGATTACAAACGGCGTCGAGAAATGCTCGACTCGTTGCCTGCATCGACTCCCCACGAGCTGATACAAAATTGGCCGGATGGCCGGATCAAAATGTTTTTAACGCAACGAGTGCTCCAACTTCGACGCGAACATGTCGATCTTTTCCAGCGTGGAGAATATTTGCCGCTCGCTGCGACCGGAACATTTGCGGAGTGCTGTGTCAGTTTTGCGAGACAGCTTGGCAATCGATGGATCGTTGTGATCGCGCCGCGAATCGCTTCGCGGATCGGTTTTCCGCCAGTTGGCGAGCGGTGGAAAGAGACCGCACTCGAATTTCCCGAAACGATTTCGTTCGAGAATGCGCACAATCTTTTTACTTGTCGCGAATTGCAAATCAATGATCGACGATTTGGTCTCGCCGATGCGATGTCGATCTTGCCGTTCGCTGTGATTACGAACTTGTAGCGGCGGCGCTGTGCGGCGTCCTCAATATTAGAGGAAAGGACCGCCGACAGGGCGGTGGCTACAATTGCGCGCCTTGGTTGAAACGATCGGCAAGATCGACAAGCCAATGCGAGAAGTTGCCGATATTCGTCAGCAGATCGGCGCCGAATCCTGCAAACGTGATTTGCGGTGAGGCGAGAACCAGCATCACGCTCAGCAGGATTAAATTCATTATATAGATCACGACGAGCGAGAAAAAAGTTCCTTGATCGCTCAGATCGGTCTGATTTTTGGGAATCATCCAACAAGTGAACGTGAAATGGAACGCCCAGGTCGCGCCGATCACGGCGTAGAGCAGGCGTCCGTATGGTTGCATGTCTAGAAACAGGCTGAACACGCCATACGTGGCGATTGCAAGAATGCTGTAGAGCGGGAAAAAATAAGGCGCGAGCGCAATCCAGAAGTTGTTTCGGTCTGTCACGACATGTCCGCCGTCGCGCCCGACCCGAAACCGGCTGACGCGGCCGCCCATCACCAGAACCCACAGCGCGTGGGTGAGTTCGTGTCCGAAGACGTAGATGACAACCGGGCGGGGCAAGCCGACAAAAGCAATCAGCCAGAGAACCGCTCCCAGTGAAAAGAACCAAAATTCTTCCCCAGCCCAGAGCCGTTGTGTAACGGTCGCGCGCGCAAAGACGGTGAAAAACGTCTGGCTGAGAATTGCACAGGCCGGAAGCAAAAAAATCGCGAAAACAAACTTCACCCAGCGGGTGGGCACCACGAGTGAATCGGAAACGGGAGCCAATCGCGTCGTCCGCGCGACATTGCGGACAATTTTTCGGCCGCGGTCGGGCTTATGCTTCGCTCGATTGGTTGTCGATCTTCGCTTCTTTGCAGCCAAGGTTGTCCGCAGATTACGCAGACGCCGTGGTGAGCGAAAGTCGAATCCATTGACTCCGATTTGCGAAATGGAATTTGAATTTGCACCCGCCAATCACGCGGATAACGCAGAATACGAAATCGCATCGCAGGTGCGGCGAAGGTGGATCGTCCGCTCCGCCGCGCGATGCAGAATCCAAGTTTGAGATTGGATGTTGGGCGTTTTCTACCCAATTGTTCACGCGCGGCCCATGTAGGCGCCGGTGCGGGTGTCGATCTTAATGGCTTCGCCCTCTTTAATGAAGAGCGGAACGTTGATTGTCTTCCCGGTCTCGAGCAGAGCCGGTTTGGTCACATTGCTTGCAGTGTCGCCCCGCAGCCCTTCGGGTGATTCCACGACCTTAAGACTGACAGAGGCAGGCAATTCAACCTGCACGGGTTTGCCTTCGGCATAGAGAACCTGCATGGAAAGATTTTCTACGAGGTAATCTTTGGCATCGCCGATCAGATTCTCTTGCAACGTGATCGTATCGTAGGTCTCCGGATCCATGAAATGATACCCGTTGCGATCTTTATAGCTGAACTCGAGATTCTTTCGCTCGATCTCAACCAATTCCACTTTGTCAGTCGAGCCGAAGCGGACGTCGGCGCTTTTGCCGGTGTTAATGTAGCGGATGATCGCCTGGACGAATGCGCGCAAATTTCCGGGCGTGCGGTGATGGACTTCGAGCACAATGGCAGGGTTGCCGTTGTATTTAATTGCCATTCCTTTACGAAGATCGTTTGCCGCGGCCATGAGAAAAAGTTGAGAGCTGTTAGTTGAGAGTCGAGGGGAGCGCGGACGTTACACTTGCTTAGAGCAACTTCAAGCGCGTCAGGTCCTGGGAATCGACGATCCCGACTGGCACGCTGTCGTCATCGATAACGACAAGATCGTCGATGCGATGGCGCTCCAGCAGATTCAGCACTTCGACGGCAAGTTTGTCTTTGTGCACGGTGACCGGATTCAACGTCATCAGGTCCGCGACCAGCCGTTCACCAATCTTGGAGTCGGATTGAAAATGCCGCACGAAATCTCCATGCGTAAAAATTCCGAGCAGTTGTCGATCTTCGCCTGCGACGACTGCTGCGCCGGCACGAACATTTGTCATCGCTTTGAGCACGTCGCGTATCGACGTATTGGTAGAAACGATGGCCATGGCTTCGCGTGGGCGCATGATTTGATGCACACGCATGAGGAGGCTGCGCCCGATCAACCCGGCGGGATGAAACTTGAGCAGCACCATTGCGAGCGCGTCACCCAGCGCCAGCATCACGGTCGTGCTGGAAGTGGGCGCGAGATTAAGCGGACACGCCTCCTGCTCGATATTAACATCGAGAAACACATGCGCGTTCTGCGCCAGGGTTGACTTCAGATCGCCGCAGAAGGCAATGATTCGCACTTGAAACCGCGCGATCGCCGGTAAAATCCGGAGCAGTTCCTCCGTCTCGCCGCTCGCGCTTAACGCCAACACCACATCGCCATCGGCAACCATGCCCAGGTCGCCGTGCAGTGCATTCGACGAATCGAGGACGACGGCCGGTGATCCCGTGCTCGTAAGGGTGGCGGCGATTTTTGCGCCAATATGTCCGGATTTTCCGACACCGAGAACGACGACTTTCCCTCGCGCGTCGACTGTTTCTTTGATCAGCTCGACGGCACGCGAGAAATTTTCGCCCAGCCGATCGCGGAGCCGTTGGAGCTCAAAAATTTCTATGTCCAGGACACGTGCGGCCTTTTCAAGGTAGTCCATCGAAGTATATAATGTGGGCAGGCGTTGTTACGGGCAAGAACTTGCGCGTCTCGCTGGAAAGGAAAAAATTATGAAAACATTAATCATCTCGATCCTTGCCGCGCTGGTGACGAGCGCTTTTGCACAAAGTTTCCGGGCGCCGATCGGGCCACAAGAACCCGTCCGCGCAATGCCCACACCGCCCCCGATCTCACTGCGTCCCGAGGTTGAGGGAGTGGTTCCGCGAGCGGCCCGCGGCGGCAATCCACTCCAAATGCTTAATCCGATGGCGCCAGCCCAATATGGCACATGGGCGGAAAGCACGTCGTTCGACCCGAACATCCCGGGAAAATGGAAGGGCATTAAGTTTTTCGAGATCGTTTTTTGATAAATCCGAAATCGGATAGCCCGGTCGTCGCCTGTTACTGCGCGACGTTTCTTAAACCGGAGATGTTGCACATCTACCGGCAGATCACTTCCCTGAAGCGATGCCGGCCGATCGTGATCGCGCAAAAGCGCGAGCAAGCCGACCGCTATCCCTTTGAAGCGATCTACATTGTCGCCAAACCGCCTGCGCATTTTCTGCGCCGCTTCTGGTTTAGACAGGTGTGCGACAAGCCGTGGCAAATTTCCGGCGCCGAGGTTCGCGCGCTGCTGGCGATTTTAACAAAGACCGACGCGCGCCTCTTGCACATTTACTTTGGCCACATCGCCGTGCACCTCCTGCCCCTGATTCGCGCATGGAACAAACCATCGATTGTTTCCTTTCATGGCGCCGATGTGATGGTGGACATGGACAAGCCGGCCTACCGAAGCGCAACCCGCGAGATGCTTAAGACAGTGGAGCTTGTTCTCGTTCGCTCGGAATCGTTGCGGCGAGCAGTTGTCGATCTTGGTTGCGACGAGAAGAAGATCGAAATTCAGCGAACGGGGATTCCGCTCGACGAATTTCCATTTCGCGCACGGAGTTTCCCATCGCGCAGTGGCGGGGGCGAATGGCGATTTCTGCAAGCTGGCCGTTTGATCGAGAAGAAAGGGCTGCCGGTCACGTTGCGCGCTTTCGCGAGTTTTCTGAGGCAACATCAAAATGCGGCGCTAACGATGGCTGGTGAAGGACCGTTGCTTGGCCAACTCCAAAAGTTGGCGCGCGACCTGAAGATCGACAATCACGTCTCGTTTATCGGTTTTATTTCGCAGGAGGAGCTGCGCGACATTTTTTATGCGTCGCACATTTTCCTGCACCCGAGCGAAACTGGCCCCGACGGAAATCAGGAGGGAATTCCAAATTCAATGCTGGAAGCAATGGCGAGCGGGCTTCCCGTTTTTGCGACCGAGCATGGCGGAATCCCGGAAGCCATCGAGAACCGCGTAAGCGGCGTGCTCGTGCCCGAGCATAATCATAAAGAGCTGGCCGGCGCGCTGCTTGATGCGGCGCAGGATCCCGGTTTTCTCTCGCGGATCGCGCGCGGTGGCGCGGACGCGGTCGCGCAAAAGTTTGATCAACGTATTCAGACCCGGCATTTGGAAGACGTTTATCTCAAATTGTTGTAGCGGTGCTTGTGTCAAGCACCGAACCATTGACCAGGCGTTTGACACAAACGCCTCTACAATTCGCGGCTTTACGGATCGCCCGCGACGAGCAGGGACGATTGTACTTCGAAAGCGTTTGCGAGTTGGCCTCGAATTGGCTACTTCCGAATTCCGTTGGAGGGACGAGCTCCGTCTCGTCCTAGGAACAGGCCGCCACGGAGGGCGTCCCTCCATGCTACGACGGGAATTGCGCGAAGAAATTTGCTAATTGCGAACGGACAACTCGAAAAGAAAGCTGATCGAGGGCGCGCTGTTGCGATTCGGCGATAATCGCGGCGCGCGAATCGGCATTTTTCAATAGATCGAGCGCGAAGGAAGCGATTTCACCGAACGTCCGTCCATTGCCGCAAGTTTTTGGGAAAGCGATTCTTTCAATCGCGCCATCGCCGCCCACGCAAACTGTCCGGCAAAGAAGCGCGTCGCCTGCGACCTGGCCGGGCACGCGACTGCGATCCAGTTGCAAAATGATCTTATGCCGGGCGACTTCTCGCAGGTAATCCGGATACGCTTTTTCTACCTCAATGATGCGGAATTTTTCTTGTCGAAATTTTAACTCCCAAAGCAATCGTCGGGCCTTGTATCCATCCAAATTGACGACACTGACCAGCTCGCCTGTCGCTTCACAGAGCTGCCGCGCGACCAATAGCGCCACGAAATGATTCCGTGAGGGCACATCCCATTCGCGTGTTCCGATAAAAATGCCGGCGTGCTCGTCACGCGGTACGGAAAAGTTCCATTGTGGATCTTCGAGCGGATAAGGCGTTGGAATAAAGGCAACCCGCCTGAGGCGGGCGGGATCGTGTTTCCAACGCGCTCTCTGGTAGATTTCCGCTGCCTCCGGTGTGGTGGCGATGCATCCGTCGGCCTCTCCCATAATTTTCATGAAGCGCGATAACTTCGCGCGATCACATAACTGTTGTGCGATCTGGTGCAGTCCGGTCTCTTTCAGTGAAACAGCGACCGTCCGTCCGTGCTTTTTCAGTTCGCCTAATGCGCGCTCTGAATTCCGGAAATCGCCGCGCAAAAGGAGAAGAACGGGCGTTTCCTCCGTGATCGCGCGTCGCGTGTCGTAATGAAAAGCTCCGCGCGAGCACGCCGCAAATCCGTGGAAATTGATGGGTGGATGTTCTCCCGCGCCGGGATCGATTGGGTCGCGAAAGTGCTGTTCCGGGTCGCGACCGCCTGGATTAAGAACGGTCAGCCGAAAATCGTCTGCGCTTTCTGATGCCATCGTCGGATCAGCCCGCGAATAACGCGAATTGACGCGAATAGATCAAAGAAAGAGAATTCGCGAAATGGCGAATGGCGAATGGCGAATGGCGAATTAATGACGAAGCTCGAATGACCAAAAGAACTTCACTCATTCTCTGATCTTTGGCTTTTGTCATTCCTTCGTCCTTCGTCATTAGAGCTTCGTCATTTCCGTGATCCTTTTTCGCGTGATTCGCGGGTTAGACTTCAGCTGAGTGTGCGCCCGCCGACGCCATAGCCTATTCGTTGAGATCGCTCGGAGGTGGGGTCGCTGATTTCAAGAGCGTCTCATCTTCGTTTTCCTGGTCGAGTGGTTTGACCGGCTTTGCGCGCCGAACCTCGGCTGGTTCTTTTTTCTCCTGCGGCTCGACCGGTATCGCTTTCCTGATCGGCACCGCGGGCTCAGTTGTTTGCTTGTTTGACTCGCCTTCCGGCTCGCGAATTTTTTCGGGCTTCGCCGGTGTCGCTGGATTCTCCGCAGCAGCATTGTCGATCTTTGCAGTCTCGGTCGTTTCCTTTTCCGCCTCTGGCTCCGGTTTCAAAGTTGGTTTGAGCGAATTGTAAGGATCTTTGTCGGCCAGCAACGTCGGGCCTTTTATGATTACCGGGTTAACTTCGGCAAGATCGACAGCCAATTCAGCGCGTGGCAAATCGCCAGAAGGAACATCGCGAGCAAGCCGAGTGCGCGGCTCGCCGTGGACGTTGCATGGTTCGGTCGGCATCTGCGCCGGCGTTGCGATTTCCATGTAAGTCGCGCGCCGCTGCACAGTGTCGCCGCTCGCGCTTTTGACGGCATCGTAACATTTATCCGTCGCAAGCAAGCCCGATCTCGAGCAAATCTCGATTTCCTTCAGATTTGACGGACGCGTAATCTCTCGTGGTGGATAACGCTTGGCCGCGGCGTTCATGATGTCGACCCAGACCGGCAACGCCAATTCACCGCCAAACGCGCCGCGATAAATTTTTTGCGGCTTGTCGAAGCCCATCCAAACCGCGCAGGTAAAATTCGAATCGTAACCGGCAAAAAGTGCGTCGGTAAAATCGTAGGCAGTGCCAGTTTTGCCCGCTGCCGGCATTTTCTTCAGGCCAAATTGTGTGCGAGCAGCTTTGCCGGTTCCCGACTCGAGCGCATCGACAAGGCAGGAATGCACTTCATAAGCTGTTTCGGATTTGATGACAGTTTGCCGGGTCCGCGCGCTCTTTGCATCCCATACCACGCTTCCATCCTTTTCTTCGATGCGTTCCAAAATGTGCGGCGTGCCCGGACGCCAGCCGCCGTTCGGAAATATCGTGTAAGTGAGCGCGAGCTCGGCAAGTGTGATCTCGCTGCTGCCAAGAAATGTCGCCGGATACGGACGAAGCGAGGAACGAACCCCCGCCGCCGAACAAAGCTGCAAAACTGAATCGACACCCGCATTCATGCCGATCCGGACGGTCGCGCCATTCTTTGATTTGACCAGCGCCTGCCGCGCCGTCATTGCGCCTTCATAGCGGTTCTCAGCGCTTTCCGGTCCCCATTCACCGAGAATTCCGGTCGTGCCGCCGATCATGACTGCGCGGTTATCGAGCGGCGAATCTTCCACCAGCGACCCCGGGAACATTCCTTTTTCGAACGCAGCTGCGTAAACGAACGGCAGCATCGCGGTTCCGGCCGGTCGTTTCGCCTGCAGTGCGCGGTCATATTGATTGTGCTCGAAATCGCGTCCGCCAACGAGGACCAGGATATCGCCGGTCTCGTTATCGAGTCCAATCACCGCCCCTTGAAGATACTGGGGCGCCGGCTGATCGGACATGGTGCCGTTGGCTTTGGCTTTGCGAAAACTTGCTGAGTACTCCGCATAAGTCGGGTGCTTGTAATCGGGATGCTTTTCGACCCGCTCAAGATTCGAGCGAAGAGAATGCTCAGCGATGGTCTGAAGATCGACGTCGACGGTCGTGTGAATGCGAAAACCTTCGTTCATCGCGCGGTCCCATCCGACCGCGGCGATCACTTGCTGGCGGATGTAATCGACCGCGTAGGTTTGCCCCTGAGCGTTCTGCCGGCTGCCAATGGCAATCTCTTCCCCTCGCGCACTGGCGCATCGTTCGTGACTGATGAAATCAAGATCGCGCATGCGATCGAGCGCGTAATTGCGCGCCTCCAGCGACGCAGCCCGATCCGTCCAGGGCGATAATCTGTTTGGGCTCTTGATCAGACCGGCGAGAGTGGCGCATTCCGCCAGCGACATTTCACGGGCCGATTTGCCGAAATACCCGCGCGCCGCCGCTTCCGCTCCATAGAGCCCGCCGCCGAAATAAATCCGGTTCAGATAGAGCTCCATGATTTTTTGTTTGCCGAAATGCTCCTCGATCCGTCGCGCCAGGAAAATTTCCAGCAGCTTGCGACGAAATGTTTTTTGCTTGAGGGCAAAACTGTTGCGCGCCAGTTGCTGTGTAATCGTGCTCCCGCCCTGCCGCACGTGACCGGCAGTCAAATTTTTCAACGCTGCGCGAACGATTCCGAAGAAATCGTAGCCGCCATGCTGGTAAAATTTTGCATCCTCAACGGCCACGACCGCATTCACAAGGTCGCGGGGCAGCTGATCGTAGGGCACAGTCTCGCGGTTTTCCACATAGATTTGGCCGAAGATTTTTCCGTTTCTATCGAGAATCACGCTCGCCGATTCCATTTGTTCGAGCTTGCTCAGATCAAACGTTGCCGCCTGGCTGTTGAGATCGGAGGCGAGAATGGAAATATAAACCGCCAGGAAAACTACGAGCGCCGCCAAGATGCCAAGCGGAATGTAGAATTGCGGCCGGGAATACCAGGGAGGCCGAATGCGATAGCCCGGCGGCGGCATGAGGTGTGTAACTGGCATTCTAAATCGGCCGGATGAAAATGTGGTCCGGGTCGCGCAATTTAAGCGCGAGTTAAAAAAGTTAAAAGGTTACAGAGTTAAATA
>QHOJ01000292.1 GCA_003218735.1 Verrucomicrobiota bacterium | reverse complement strand
GCGCGCCATCTGAACGACGGTTGTATTGAAGATGTTGAAGATGAACTGCGGCGCGATGCCGACCGCGAACATGAGCAGGGTAACTGGAACGACGATCCATTTCTCGCTTCGCCTGAGATCAGGGAGGCCGCTACAACTCTCCGCCAGCGAACCGCTGAAGAGCGCTTGCATCGCGCGCGCGAACGCGATGGCCGTAACGAGCAAACCAATCACGGCAATGGCCGTAAATGACGCCGCGATCGCGAATGAACCTTTAAAGATTAAAAACTCGCCGATAAACCCATTCAATCCCGGCAAACCGAGCGACGAAAACATGGCGACGCTCATCCAGCCGCACAGCAACGGCGTCCTTTGCATCAGCCCGCCGAAGTCATCGATTCCACGCAATCCGCGCCGTTGTTCGAGCAAACCGACGTAATAGAAATGCCGCGTGCATGTCGATCAAAGAAGATGTCGATCTTGCCGTGATCGCGAACAGACCGAGCATGCAGTAGCCGAGATGGTTGATCGACAGATAGGCGACCATCCGCTTGAGGTCGCGCTGAGCCCACGCTGCCAGTGACGCGAAGATGATCGAGCAGACGGCGAGGGCAAGCAGCCACGGGCCGATGATTTTGATTTGGTTAGGGAAAAGCGGAAGCAACAAACGCACGAAACCGTAAACGCCCATCTTCGAGAGCACGCCGGTCAACACCATCGACACGCCGGTTGGCGCGGTTTCATAGGCGTCGGGTAGCCATGTGTGAAAGGGAAAGAGCGGCACCTTGACCGCAAGCCCGAGAAAAATTCCGGCAAAGGCGAACCACGCGAGTTTGCCTGTGAGGAGCCCGCTTTTTCCGAGAACGGCAAGCGTACCGAAATCAAATGTGCCTTTGGCGAAATAGATCCCGAGGAACGACAGCAGCATGGCGACGCTCCCGAGGAATGTGTAAACGAAGAATTTTGTTGCCGCGCGGTCACGATTTTCGCCGCCCCAAATTTTGATGAGCAGAAACGCGGGAATGAGGCTCATCTCGTAAAACAAAAACCAGAGAACAAAATTCTGGGCGGTGAACGTGCCGTAGAGCGCGGATTGCATGATCAACATCAGCGCGCAAAACCCGCGACCCGAACGTTGGGCGAGAAATGCGAACGGGACGATGAGTGACGTCAACAAGACGAGCAGCAGACTCAAGCCATCGACGCCGACAAGGTATTCAGCGCCGATTGCGGGAATCCATGCGTGGCGTTCAGTCAACTGGAGGCCCGCCGCGGTGGCGTCGAAGGCTCGCCATAAGGTGAGAGCCAGAATCGCGGTGCACGCGTTGAGTCCGAGCGCGATTCCGCGGGAGTAATTTGGCCTCGCCATACTCACGAAAAGAGCGCCGGCGAGCGGAACCAGAATCAGCGCGGTGATTATGTGAGCCATGCGTAAAGAACCAGCAAAATCAGCACGCTCACGCCGACGGCGCGCAGGTAGGTTTGGATTTGGCCCGAGTGCCACGCGGACATGACACGGCCGAGACCACGCGTACCCGTGGTGGCTTCATCGAGTCCGGCGTTGATGCCGCGTTCGTCAAAGTTGTCGGTGAGGATGCCGAAAATTTGACCGATTCCGCCGAATGCACGCACCAGACCGTCCCAGACGTTGCGATCCATCCAGTCGGACATGCGCGCGGCCATGTGGCTGAGAGCGACAACAGTTTGAGTATAAAGTTCGTCGAGCCACATTTTGTTTTCGAGGAATCGGAACAATGCCGGCTGTGCGTGTTCGAGCGGATCGGCTTCCGCAGCTCTGCGATAAATGGCAAAACCGAGCGCGATCCCGGCAGCCACGAGCGCGAGCGAAACGAAGAGCGCCGGCTGAATCAATACGGCGATATCAAAGCGCACCGATTCGCCCGTGAGATAACCGTGGAGCCACGGCCAAGCAGGTGTGAGGATGACGCTGAGAACAATTGAGCAACTCGCGAGCACGACCAGTGGCATGGTCATGACCGGCGCGGTTTCGTGCGCAGACTCGGAAGCAGCGCGCCGATTGCCGAAGAAAATGTAAATCATTTGGCGTGTCATGTAGAGCGCCGTGAGCACGACTCCGGCGAGCATCAGGTAGTGCGGCAGGTGCGACGCCTGCCAATGCGATGTTGCGTGCAGAATTTCCTCTTTCGTCCAACCGCCAGAAAAGAAGAACGGCACACCGCTCAGCGCCATCATCCCGACGGCGTAGGTAAGAAATGTGATCGGCATGAGCCGTCGGAGGCCGCCCATTTTGCGAATGTCCTGTTCTTGGTGACAGCCATGAATTACGGAGCCCGCACCGAGGAACAAGAGTGCTTTGAAAAATCCGTGCGCGATCAGGTGCATCATCCCGGCTGCGACGCCGCCAACGCCTAACGACACCATCATCAAGCCCAACTGCGAGACGGTTGAGTAGGCGAGAATACGCTTGATATCGAATTG
>QHOJ01000291.1 GCA_003218735.1 Verrucomicrobiota bacterium | reverse complement strand
CCTTCAATTGCAGCGCAGCCTCCCGTTCATGCGCGCTGGGATATTTTGTGATAATGAGATTTAAATCGGAAAGGGCGGCGTTATAGTTTTTATCCTGTTCATAAGCTAATGCGCGCTGAGCCAAGGCAGCAGGCACCTGCAGGTTGTCCGGAAATGTCTGGATGTAATATGTAAAAGCTTCGACGATTTCCGCACTATTTTTCGTCTGCACGTAACACAGGCCCAGTTTATAGGCCGATTCGGCGCGCAACTTTGGCGAAAGCTGCGAGGCACGCAGCTCGGCATAGATCGGCACCGCCTCGATGTAATTTTGCTGTTTGTAGAGCGCTTCCGCCTTCAAGAGCTTCACCTGGTCCGCGCGTTCGCCCGTAGGATTCGTCTTGAGAAACTCTTCCGCTTCCGCGAGAAGCGCAGCTGGATCCGAGCTGTAGATGTTGATCAATCGTTGATACGCCGCCTCCTTCGCTTCCTCTCGATCCGGATACTTGCCGATAATCTGGCGATAAAGTTCTTCCGCTTTGTCGGCGTGACCAAGTTGCCGCTCGCCGTTTGCGGCAAGCAACATCACTTCCGCCTGGGCTGCTTCCGGAAGTTTGCCCTGCTCTTTCTTGTAATCGGCCAGCAACTGCGCGTACTGGCCGGATTGGTATTGCAACCGGCGCAATCCCACCTGCGCGATGGCACGGAATCTTCCGGCTTCTGGAAGGCTTCGGCCCTTTTGCAATAAGCTTGTGGCCCTGTCGACCATCGTCTTGTCGATCTTGCCCTTATCCGCTTGGACAAGGTCAAGCGCGATCATGCCGCCGCGCACTGCCGCCTCCGCTTTCAAAGCCGGCTTCTGTGTTTCATTTGAGAGAGCTTCGTATTGCTTTAGCGCATCGATTTTTCTGCCCCGCCCAATCAGAATGGATGCCGCCGTCAAGCGCGCATCCTCGCGATATGGATTAGGATTTCCAGCCTCCCCAACCTCCTGATAAATATCAGCGGCTTCATCTTTGCGGCCGAGAATTTCGAGGCAGCGCGCTTCGAAATACCGAGCGGAGAGCGCCACTGCAGATTCCTTTGATTTCGTGGCGGAACGATGGAAAAGCGGAAGCGCCGCAGCATAATCCTTCTGCGTAAAAGCCATCTCGGCCAGCGCGTACGCAGCGGGTCCGGCAAACTCACTGTCGCCATAATCGCTGAGGACCTTTTGAAAATTTGTCCGAGCGCTCGATGGGCGATTCAGATTTCGATAGCATTCGCCAATCGAAAAGTAAGCGTTCGCCCGGCCGGAGCGACCCGAATAATCGTCAAGATACTTTTGATATTCGGGAATAGCGAGATCGTAGAGCTTGCGAGTGAAAAGCGCGTTGGCATAGTCGAGCTGACGGCGGTCAGGCGCTTCGCTTTCCCGGGCGCCCGATTCAGAGAACTCGTCCGTTGAGCGACGAGTAACCGGTGCGGGCGGTTCCTCGAATGGGATTGCTCGCGCGACCGGCGGTTCATCAATCGGCCGAGCCCGACGCACCTCCGGCGGCCCTTGAGCGAAGCCACCGTCCGCCAGCCCAAACAGCATCGCCAATCCGAAAAGACCGGATGCGCTGCGGGTTATTTTCATTTCGCTGTCGCGAAAGCTACATTCGTGATCCCGGCTTCGCTGCAAATATTCAAAACACCGATGACGTTTCTATAAGCGCCAGCTTCATCACCGCGAATCACGACAGCCTGTTCGGCGTTAAGCTGAACCAGGCTTTTGAGCAGTTCGCTCAATTCAGCAGCGCTTAACGTGCGGCGGTTCACGACAACATTTCCGTCGGCTTTCACATTCACAACTACATCCCCAATCGGTGAAGTTTTCTCTTTCGCGGCCGAAGCTTTCGGCACTTTAACGTCGAGTTCGTTCTCGTTTCGAGCCGCGTTCCACGTGAGCAAGAAAAAAATTAATAACAGCAACAGGACATCGACCAGCGGCGCCAGTTGAATACCGGGATGATGCAGAGGCGCGTGACTACGCAGATTCATGTGATGTGAAAGACGATGTCGATCTTGCGGATTGTTAACGCGATGGGCAGCTAAAGTTCATCCTCGATCAGAACGGGCGTTCGCTCGGTTCAAGCGTAGAACATCATCGCCGGAATACCGATGGCGAGGCCGGCGCATGTGTTAACCAGCGCTTCACTGATGCCTTGCGAGAGAGCCACGTAACGGGCTGTCCCAAGCTCGGAGCCAAGCGCCGCGAATGAATGGATAATTCCCAGAACAGTGCCGAGCAAACCAAGCAGCGGCGCGATCATTCCAATATCGGCAAGATAAATTACGCGATTGTTGAGACTGGCCGCCACCCGCGTTCCTTCCGTCTCGGCGATCTCGCGAAGCTGCTGCAAATCCGCATTTGGATTTTTTGTTGTGAAATCGAGCACCTTTTGCACGACTCGGGCGATCGCCTCGCCGTGCCGATTGGAGACGGCAAGCAACCCAAGGTAATCGCGCTTGCGCAAAAGCGCATCGGCCGTGGCCATGTAACCACTTGAGACCACGGCGCCGCGTCGAATTGTCATTACATAAACAACCACGAGCATGACAAAGAAGATCGAGAGCAAAAAGAGCGCGATCATGACAGGCCCGGCTGCGATGAGCGTGTCCATGATCGTTTTCGAATGTATGTCGGGGACGAGAGCTGGCGTGGCACTCTGCGCGAGCAAGGGAGTTGCGCCTGCCAGCGTGGCAAGCACCGGGAATGAAATCTTCATGCCAAGAATTTTGTTACCATAAATGGAGCGGTCTTGGATGCAAATATGCAACTCACAGACTAAACACAAACCAACTGGCCGGGTTGCTAAACAAATTGGTCGCCGCCAGCCCAGCGCCGGACACGGAAAACGTGGGCCGGTTGAATTTCCGGATCGAGCTCGACGTAATTTTGCCGGCCGCGCCACGTGTAGCGCGCGTCGCTGAGCAAATCGTGCACCTGATATACGTCGCTTTCCATCTGTCCGAACTGATCGATCGGCACATTGACGTAAGAATTCTGTTTGCGATGCGGATCGAGATTCACAACGATGAGAATGATGTTGTCGCGAGCCGGAGTCATCTTGCCATAAAAGAGGATCGCGGGATTATCGGCGTGGTAAAACCGCAGGTTATCGTAAAACTGGAGCGCCCGGTTTTCTTTCCGGATTTTGTTTAGCCGCGTGATCCAATCCTTGATGTTGCCGGGCGCATTCCAATCGCGCTCTTTCCATTGGTATTTTTCGGAATCGAGATATTCCTCGCGGCCCGGTAGAGCCTCGTCCTCGCACAGCTCGTATCCGCTGTAAATGCCGTATAGAGTTGAGAGCGTAGCGGCCAGGAGGACGCGAACCATAAACGCGGGACGACCGCCATCCTGAAGCGCAAATGGTAAAATATCCGGCGTGTTTGGCCAAAGATTGGCGCGAAAATATTCGCTCATCTCAGTCTGCGTCAATTCCGTGAAATATTCGATGAGCTCATGTTTCGAATTTCGCCACGTGAAATAGGAGTAGCTCTGGTTGAAGCCCGCTTTGGCGAGCGCCTTCATCATTTTTGGTCTGGTGAACGCTTCGGAGAGGTAGACTACGTCCGGATATTTGTCACGGACGCCGCTCACCAAATATTCCCAGAAGGCAACCGGTTTGGTGTGCGGATTATCGACGCGAAAGATGCGTACCCCCCGCCGGGCCCAAAAAAGGACAACGCTTTTCATCTCTGCCCAAAGCTCACGCCAGTCATCGCAGCGGAAGTTGAGCGGATAGATGTCTTCGTATTTTTTCGGCGGGTTCTCAGCGTATTTAATGGTGCCATCCGGACGCTTGTAGAACCAATCGGGGTGCTCTTTGACGTAAGGGTGATCAGGTGAACAATTGATCGCGAAATCGAGAGCAATTTCCATTCCGCGTTTTCGCACCTGTTTTTGAAGCCAGTCAAAATCGGCGAGTGTGCCGAGCGAGGGCTCAACGGCCTTGTGTCCGCCAGCTTCGCTACCGATTGCCCACGGCACACCCGGATCGCCAGGTTCACAGATAATTGAATTATTACGACCTTTGCGATTTGTATGACCGATCGGATGGATGGGCGGAAAATAAATGACGTCGAACCCCATTGCCTTGGCGTCGTCTATCCGTGGCAAACAATCGCGGAATGTTGATCCACGATCGCCGCGACCTTCTGCTGAACGCGGAAAAAATTCGTACCATGCGCCGATTTGTGCCGCTGGACGATCGACAATAACGCGCGGAGCTGGTGCGTAATGCGTCGCGTTGTCGCGGTCCGTGTAAGTCGCCATCAACACCTCGATCTCTCTGGATTGTGCGATCTTGTTAATCTCGGCGGTACCGGCTTTGCACATCCGCCGG
>QHOJ01000290.1 GCA_003218735.1 Verrucomicrobiota bacterium | reverse complement strand
TCGAGCGTGCCGTAAACCAGGTCCGGTTTTTCCTTCGCCATAATGGTTTGATTGACCTAGACAGTCTTGGTGAGAGAACTGTTCAATCTTTTGCCTAGACTGTCAAGAGTAAGTTCCGGAGCTAAGGCAAGCTTGATTCTTTGCTCGAGGGCCGAGGTTTCAACCGGCACCCACGGGGATGGATGCGCGTTTCTCCTCTTGGTGATTAGAGAAAGGATCTAAGCTTGAAGAATAGAGCACGAACCGTTCAGCCATGAGTTAACCGCGGATTACGCGATATAACGGATAACGCAAATGCGACCATATGAGAATTCGACCACGAAACACACAAACGACTTCAGGTTCTAAATGTTTGGTTCCATGCGGCTCCGCCTCATTACCGCTGGAGTCGATGACGGATTTGGAGCATAGAATTGGAATGCTAAGATCTCGTTATCTCTTTTTGCCGGTGTTGGCCCTGACGATCGCGATGTTGCTCAACATGGCGAAAGCGGTTGATCAGCCGGGTACCCAACCAAAACAATTCATCTATATCTTGCGTCTGGTGCCAAGGCTCTATTCCGACGCCAACTGGACAAAGGATGATAAGATGGCACTCGATCGGCATTTCGCCCGATTCCAACACTCAATCCAAACCGGTGAACTGATCCTGGCGGGACGCACCAGTGAACCGGGCGATAAAACTTTCGGCATTGCCATCTTCGAAGCAAAAGATGAGGCGGCTGCTCGAGCCTTCATGGAAAGCGATCCGGCGGTTGTCGCCGGTCTGATGACGGCGGAGTTGCGTCCATTCACCGTGGCTCTTCAGCGGAAGAATCCATAGCGACTTTCCTGCATTGCTCTTGATTAGGCCGCCTAACGAATGCTCTTCACCGCGACAGCCGATCGCTCCAGTTCGATCAACTGCTAAAAAGCAGCGTCACCGTTTGGCAGTCTTCGTCCGCACCTTTTCAGGCGGTCCGTAATCTTGCAGCCAGGCGGTCTCCTGCATGTCCTCTCTCCATAGGGTGATGCCGGAATAGCCGTAATGTTGTTCCACTTCGTACTCGTGATCTTTTTTGACTGCGCACCAAAATAATCGGCCCGCTCTGCGCCAGCCATCCAGAATGATTCCGTCTTCGAAACGCTGGTTCCGTGCAGTCACTACCAGGGAGTTGTTCTCTCCGGTTGTTCCGGCGTAAGCAGCGCCCCAATGAAGCACCAGCGTCTTCAACCTGAGCTCTTTCAGGCGCGCACCGATATCACGGGTGTAGTGGGCACAATAACCACGTTCGCGCATGCCGATATTAATAAGGAAATTCTGAAA
Organism: Verrucomicrobiota bacterium; assembly: GCA_003218735.1. Taxonomy (GTDB): domain Bacteria; phylum Verrucomicrobiota; class Verrucomicrobiia; order Chthoniobacterales; family UBA10450; genus Udaeobacter. The sequence continues at coordinate 659 of QHOJ01000290.1, read as the reverse complement.
CTCTGGGTTTAACACAACTCGATATTCCTTTTTCAGACGTCGCGCGGTGGTATGCGCCGTCAGTGACAGCAGCTGGGCCTCGCCCGGGTCCACATCTGGCGCCAAAGCGACCAGCGCTTTACTCAGCGCATTAATAGAATAGTCATCGCTTGCCTGAGCTGGTGTTGCGAGAACGAGTGATACAAAAATAAAAGTAAGCGGCCGAACCATGTTAACAACTGTAATTCCCGAGACACCTTGATACGAGACGCGGAAAGAAGTTCGTCGGACTCGTAATCGTACCACTACCATACAAAATCCGGATTTCCCGATCAAATTCCTCGCGTTTCCAGGAGGGCAGCGCGACAGCGGGATTGCTCTTGCAAGTTTTCTGATCGCGTTAAATGATCGGTCTGTTGCCAAAATAATTCTGGAAAAAAGTAGATTGTGACCGCGCGATGCCTTTTTGTTTGCAGCTGGCCCCTGCTGTTCGTGAACGTCCTGTATGGAGGCGTTTATCAGCGCACCAGCGATGGAAAAACCCTGGTCTAGACAACTATCCTAGAGTTGGCGATGAGGCCGCTTGGTCGGGAAAGCGAGACGCGGACGGATACGTTACGCACCTCTTTCGGTGACATGCCGGCAGCGATGTTGCGCTCCGTTAACGCATCGAGGTGCTC
>QHOJ01000011.1 GCA_003218735.1 Verrucomicrobiota bacterium | reverse complement strand
TCATATACTGGACGATCGCTTCATCGAGCTCATCACCAGCCACCCGGACGCTGCGGCTAAAAACAATTCCCGAGAGCGAAATGAGCGCCACCTCTGTCGTGCCACCGCCAATGTCGATGATCATGTTGCCGGCCGGATCCTGCACCGGAAGTCCCACCCCAATTGCCGCCGCCATCGGTTCTTCGATCAAATAAACTTCTCGCGCACCGGCATGCGCGGCACTTTCGCGCACCGCGCGCTTTTCCACCTCAGTGATTCCGGAGGGAACCGCGATCACGACTCGCGGTCGCGCGTGCACACGGCGGCGGTTGTGTACTTTGGAAATGAAATGTCTCAGCATCGCCTCCGTCACTTCGAAGTCGGAAATCACGCCATCCTTCAGTGGGCGCACCGCGACGATATTCGCCGGCGTGCGGCCGAGCATTCGCTTCGCCTCGTCACCGACCGCCAGCACTTTGTTCGTGCCGGCTTGCACTGCTACGACCGATGGCTCGCGCAAAACAATCCCCTGATCTTTTACGTAAACAAGGGTGTTCGACGTGCCGAGGTCGATGCCGATGTCGCTGGATAACCAGCCGAAAAGTCCGTTGAACATGAAATTAAATTTCCTCAGTCCATCGGAAGCGCGACCACATTGTCGATCTTCGCAGGACCTTCCCGCGAGCGCGATTCCATCGGCTGAAACGCGCTAACATGAAACGGCACTCCGCGCCGTCAAGCTCATATTATGTGGAGTATTGCAACTGTTGCCATTACGCCATTACTTCGTTATTCCATCACTTCGTGCAGAAGATCATCGTTGCTCCTTCTATCCTCGCAGCCGATTTTTCGCGATTAGCCGATGAAATCCGGCACGTCGAAAAAGCCGGTGCCGACTGGATTCACTGCGACATCATGGATGGGCATTTCGTCGATAATATTTCCTTCGGCCCGGCAATTGTCGATCTTGTCAGAAAGAATACGAAACTGCCGCTCGATGTGCATCTCATGATTGAGCACGCCGATCATTACGTGCCGCGCTTTATCAAGGCAGGCGCCCACTCGATCACCGTTCATGTGGAGCGAGAAGCGAAACACAACGTCGGAAAAACTTTAAGCGCAATTCGCGATGCCGGTTGCCGCCCTGGCCTTACATTAAATCCCGCTACGTCATTTGAATCGGTCCAACCGTTTCTCGACAAGATCGACATCCTACTCGTCATGACCGTCCATCCTGGCTTTGGCGGTCAATCGTTTCGGCCTGAGATGATGGAAAAAGTAAAGAGCGCGCGCGATTGGAAAACGAAAACCGGCGCCAAGCTCGACATCGAGGTCGATGGCGGGATCAACGCCGACACCGCGCGACTGTCCATTCAAAACGGAGCGAATGTCCTTGTTGCCGGAACTTCAATTTTTCACTCTAAAGATTATGCGGAAGCAATTCGCGAATTGCGCGGCATTAAATGACGCGTGGAATTGTCGATCTTATGCCGATTTTGCAGCTACGACCGGTTCTGCTTCCTCCGTCGTTTCGGCCATGACCTCATCCGTTTGCGTAACGCGCACAACTTCTTCGATAGTCGTTTTGCCTTGGGCAACACGCCGCCAGCCGTCCTGCCGCAAAGTTTCCATACCTTCAGCAATGGCGCATTGCTTGAGCTCGCCGCCATCGCGTTTCTGCATGATCAGTTTTCTTAAGGGCTCCGTCACCAGGCAAATTTCGTAAATGGCCGCGCGGCCCTGATAGCCGGTCTGCCGGCATTGATCGCAGCCGCCGCCGCGACGAAAACGGGTGCCGAGCTCTTTCACGGGGAAACCGATTTCGACGAGATACTCATGTGGGTAGTCCACCCATTGCACGCAATCTGGACAGATGGTGCGCACGAGTCGTTGTGCGATGAACGACTTTACTACCGAAGCGAGCAGAAACGGCTCCACATCCATGTCGAGCAAGCGCGTGATGCCGCCGACCGCGTCATTTGTATGCAGCGTGCTGAAGACGAGGTGACCGGTCATGGCCGCGCGAATCGCGATATCTGCCGTTTCGATGTCGCGAATTTCGCCAACCATCACGACGTTCGGGTCTTGTCGCAAAATGTGACGCAGACCTTTGGCGAACGTAAGATCGATCTCTGGTTTTACGTCAATTTGTGACACGCCCGGGATTCGATACTCGACCGGTTCTTCGATGGTGATGATGCGACGCTGCACCGAATTAATGCTACTCAGGAAGCAATACAACGATGTCGATTTTCCGCAGCCGGTCGGCCCGGTGAGCAAAATGATTCCGTTAGCATGGGCGAGCAGATTGCGAATGACCTGTTCCTGTTTCTTGCTCAGATCGAGGCGATCGAAGTTGAATTGTTGTCCACCGCGGCTGAGCAATCGTAAGCTAATCGATTCCCCGTTTACCGTCGGGATAGTCGAAACGCGAACGTCGATCTCTTGATTATTCCCGTGCAAATTCATGCGGCCATCCTGCGGCAGACGCCGCTCGGCGATGTCCATGTGTGCCATCACTTTCAGGCGCGAGATGATGGCTGCTTGCAGCACGCGCAATTGCGGCGGAACCGCTACCTCATGCAGAATCCCATCGATCCGATAGCGGATGCGCAAATCGTTTTCCAGCGGCTCGACATGAATGTCGGTTGCACGTTCGATGATGGCCTCGCGAATAATCTGGTTTACGAATTTGACGACGGACGCCTCCGGATCGTCCGCATTCAAGTCGGTGCTCGTCTCCGCGTCCTGCAACACCTCGAAGGCGCGGTTCGTCTTCAGAATTTCATCGAAAGTTTCCGCGCCGATGCCATAGAGAGTCTTGATTGCGCGCAAGAGCTGCGCACGAGGCACAAGCACCCATTCCGCCGGCTTCTTCAAGAGCTGCGAAGCAAGCTGACGGCCCACTGAATTAAACAGATCGTAAGTCGCGAGGACGACGGAATTCTCCTTCGCCTCGATGGGCAGAATTTGGTGTTGAAAAACGAAACGGCTCGGCAAGATCGATAATGTCGTGCGGTCGATCTTCTTGGCGTCGATCGAGACAACTGGCACGCGGAAAAAATTCCCAATGGCGCCGAGGAACCGCTGTTCGTCCACTCTGCCGGAATCAAGTACCTGGCCTACCCACGAGCCGCCATTCAGGTTCAATGCCAGTTCTGCGGCCTCCTCGCGCGACTGCACACCGCTTTCGAGGAGCAAATTAAGCAGCGATTGACTAACGGCCGAGCTCATAGGCGGTGTTTAAGGCAAATACAGCGCCCACCGAACAGGATCGGTAAACGTGCCCGTGACGCGCAATGAATAATTCTTTTGCAGACGCGCGATCGCATTGGCTACTTCCGGAGAAAATACGCCGTCGATCGGCCCGCAATAGTAACCAAGCCGGCGCAACGCGGTCTGCATTGCGCCTACATAACCCGGCTGCACAATCAATTGCTCCGGAGCCTTAAAATAATAATCAAAACGCCATTGATACCGTGGCGCGAAGTCGGTCGAGTTCACCCTACGTCCCTGATGCAGCAGGCCCCATTCATCTCGTTGGGCCAACGGATCGGTGCCCCGAAAAAACGCACAGTCCTGCCCCTGCGCCGCAATTGCGCCGAGTCCGAGAGTTAACGCGAGAACTGCCCGTTTCGTAAGAGCTGAGTTCATCGCAAATCTTTGGCCGCGGGCAGATCAGGCGGCGGTAAAGTTAATTGTTTTTCGCCGCCCGTTTTCGGGCACTCCGGGCAATCGTCCTGATCGAGCTCAGGTCCAAAGTGCATTCTGTCTTCCGATTTTTGGCGTAGCCGATAAAGATCGAGTTTTGTTAGCGTGACCTCTGGACGCATCAGAATGATCAACTCGGTCCGCTGTTTGTTGTTCGTAGTACTGCGGAAAAGAGCGCCGAGGTATGGAATGCGATCGAGAATCGGAATGCCGGTATTATTCTTCATCTTGTTGTCCGTGATCAAGCCGCCAAGCACAATTGTCGACCCGTTTGCCGCAGAAACATTCGTGCGGATGTAGCGGGTAGCAATATTCGGGATTTGGTTGCCGCTCACAATAGTCGAGCCGGAGACGCTGTCGAGCTTCTGCAAGATGTCGAGCGACACTTCCTTTTCGGAGTTGATCAGCGGCACCACCTCGAGTTGCAGCGCGACTTTGTCGTATTCGTCAGGGTACTTACCGGAACCGGAATTTCCGTGCCTGACGCGATGATCGCCTTCTTGTTGTTACTGGTAAAAACCGTCGGACGCGATACCACTTTGAAGCGACCGGTCTGCTCCAGCAGGTGCACGATTGCAGCCAGGTAATTGCCCGCCGCGACGTACACGTTCGTGCCGGTGGCTACATTCTGGATGATTTGGCTGAAGTTGATCAGGTTAGCAGGATCGACAATTCCGCTACCAATGATGGGTGAAGCAGACGGAGCGGCAGACGCAGCAACAGAAGGCACCGGAATTGGCACGCCGGTGTTTCGTGAAATTCCGACCAGTTTGTTTCTGTATTTTGCGAAATAATCGACGCCGAACTCCTCGTTGTTGGTCAGTGACAACTCGCCAATGACGGTGCTAAGCGCAACCTGCGGCGCTTTCACGTCCATTTCATCGAGGATTTTTTCCACCTTTACCACTACCTCGCGACTGCCGAGGACAATAATGGTGTTCGCGCGCTGATCGGCAATGAGTTTGGCGTTGCCGACTGTGACCGCTTTGGGTGTGGTGTCAACGGGTTGGGTCGAAAGCTCTTCGGAAATGTTCAGGTTGCTTCCAGTGGAGGTGCTCGAAGTGCTCGCGACACCGCCCGTGTAGGGATTAGCGACAGTTGCCGTGGTCGACCGGAGCGGCTGCGTTGGAGACGGACTGGGCCCTCCTTCTGCTCCGCCCGGAGCGGTCACACCTGGCTCGGTCAACGCTTGCACCAGCACCGGCAAAACGTCGCCGGCCGAAATATATCTCAACGGGCGCGCGACCGGTTTTCCAAACTCAACATTAGCGTCAAATTCATGAATCAATCTCCGGACGAACGGCATGTTGATCGGCCGCGTCACCACATGAATGCGGTTGGTGCGGACATCCGCGGTAAGTTTGATTTTGCCCACTACGACTGCTTCTTCGGATAAGCCAGCCAGGGCGCCAGTCTCATTTTCAACCGGCATCGGTTGCGGCACATTTGGAGGTACCCGCACAGAACGGATGCCAGGCTGGGTCGATGGTTGACCGCCCTTCTCGAAAATGTCTTTAAGCATGTCGACGACTTTGGTCGCGTCGGCGCGCTCGAGCTTGATGAACTCGCTCACCACCTCTGCCGGAGCTACGTCAAGTTGTCCAATCACGCTGGCGAGCTGCCGAATGACGTCTGCATTCTGCGTCACCAAGAGGCTCGCCGATTTCGGCAAGGCCAGAATGTTAATCGAGCCTGAACTTCCCTGAAAATATGCCATCAACACTTGTTGAAGCTCCTGCGGATCCGCGTACTGAAGCTTGAACAAGAAGCTGATCACAGGATTGCCCGCCGGAATGTCCGCCAGGTCAGAAATAATCGGTACTACTGCCTTTCGCGGATTTTGCCCCGCCCCGACAACCTCGATAATATCGGGCGCAGCCGGGATTAAAGAGATCCCGTTTAACGCCATGCTCATCTCGATGATTTTGATTGCCTCATCGCGCGATACGGCCTTGGCGATAAAAATGTTCACCTTGCCCTGGACAAAATTGTCCATCACTAGCTTTTTGCCGGTGAGCTGCTCATAAAAACGCAAGACGTCGGCTACATCGCTGTTGGGAAATTGCAACGTCACCGGATCGCTCGCGCCCGCAGGCGCAGTCCGATCCAGTGGCGCCGGAGTCTTTCCTGCGGCAGGAGGAACTGGCGCGGCGGGATCAGACATGACCTGACCTGAAAAAGTCGTCACTGCCGCAAGCATGAGCGCCGCGTTGCAGAAAAATCGATACACGATGTTATTTATGATGAGGGACGATGCTAATAAATTCAGGATCGCAGGTCAAACTACTTCGTCGGCCCAGACGAAAATCCGGTTACTCGAACTGGACGCAGCGGAGTGTATTCTATAAGAAATGGCCGATCTTGCAACCGTTGCGGCATAGTTCACAACGCAGCAATGCGAATGTATGAAAACACTAGTGCTTATACCGATTCCAAACGAATTGAATCAACAAAGATTTCAGCAAGTTTGAAAATTCCAGTTGCATGCTTTCTCGCGATTTACGTTCTCAGTGCAACCGCTGCGGTGGCGTCAGGTGAACAACAAAAAAATGCCGGCGCAATCACCGAAATTTGGGCCGTGCTGCATACGCAGCAGGACGCCTGGAACCGCGGGGATATTGACGGCTTCATGAACGGATATGCGCGTTCGGGATCGACAGTCTTTGTTTCAGAAGACGCGGTAAGACGGGGTTGGGAAAACGTGCGTGAGCGCTACTTAAAGAAATATTCCGATCGTGCGAAAATGGGCCTGCTCACTTTTTCCGATCTGGAGATTACGCCTCTCGATTCCGATTCGGCGGTTGTGCTGGGTCGCTGGAAATTAAAGCGCGCGCAAGATAGGCCGCATGGTCGCTTCACATTGATCTTTCGCAAAACTGCCGACGGGTGGCGCATCGTGCACGATCACACCTCGGCGGCTGCGCCGCCGCAGTAATTCGTTAAAAATTTTGACAAGAGTTACAAGGTTAAACAGGTCCGGACAAGGGTCCCTTTGTAATCTTGTAACTTTTTTAACCTTGTAACCTCTTCAGCAACTTCTCGTGAATGTTGTCGAAACCGCCATTGCTAAACACGGCGACGATGTCGTTAGGTCGGAGCATCGGCACAATTCGATCGACAATTGCATCAGCATTCTCTTCATAAAACGCGGGGCGGCCAGCTTTGGCGATCGCAGTTACAACCGCCTCGGGATTTAACCTCTCTTCTTCCGGGATTTGCTCCAGTTTGGCGACCTGCGAAATAAAAACGCCATCCGCCGTTTTCAACGCGTCGGGAAGCTGCTGTTGAAAAACAGCACGCCGCGTCGTGTTGGTGCGGGGCTCAAAGATGGCCCAAATACGGTGGCCACGATAACGATGACGAAGCGCCTGCAGCGTATATGCGATTGCCGTCGGATGATGGCCGAAATCGTCGATCACTTTCACTCCACGCGCCTCGCCACGGAGTTCCTGCCGCCGTGCAATGCCGGAAAAACTTTTTAATGCGTTGTCGATTTTTGTTTTTGGAACCTCATAAAATCGCGCGGCTGTCGCCGCCATCGCTGCGTTGCGCACATTGAATTCGCCGATGAGCGGAACTTCAAAAGTTTCCTCGCCAAGTTTGAACCTTGCGCCACGCGACGAGTAGGCCACGCCGCGAATTCGCTGTGCGCAATTCTTCGAAAAGCCGACCTCAATCATTTGCGCGAGACAATCTTTCGCCACCTGCACGCAATTAGCGTCGTCACCATTCAGCACGACCATGCCGTTTTGAGGAACGATGTTAAGCAACCGCCGAAAGCTGAGCTTGATTTCGTCGAGATTGTTGAAGATGTCCGCATGATCAAACTCGATGTTGTTTACGATCACCAATTCCGGCAGGTAATGAATGAACTTCGAGCGCTTATCGAAGAAAGCGGTGTCGTACTCGTCGCCTTCGACGACAAAAAATTTCGAATCATTCAGCCGTGCACCTTGTCCGAGATTTTTCGGAAGTCCGCCAATGACATAACCGGGTTTGCGTCCCGCCTTTTCCATGATCCAGGCCAGCAGCGCGGTCGTGGTTGTTTTGCCGTGTGTGCCAGTGACGACAAGATTATGACAGCCACACAGAAAATAATTTTTCAAGACTTCCGGCAACGAAAGATAAAATAACTTGCGATTGAGCACGGCCTCCACCTCGGGATTGCCGCGCTTGATCGCGTTGCCGATCACCACAACATCGACATTGCCTGGGATATTTTCAGCGCGATAACCTTCCGTGAGCGCGATGCCTTTCTTTTCGAGAAAGATCGACATCGGCGGATAAACATTTTCATCCGAGCCAGTAACTCTGAAGCCGCGCTCGCCCAGCGCCGCCGCTACCGAACCCATGGCCGTTCCGCAAATACCGAGGAAATGAAAACTTCGCGGCGCTTCCTTCACGCGAATTCTCTACGCCGGGAGTTTGATCCGCGCTAGACATTTGACCCGCGAATCACACGAATAACGCGCCCGGCGGGCAGAGGCTGCCGTTCCTTGTCATCTGCGTAATTCGGATGATTCGCGGGCTACTTCTTCTTGAACACCTCGACCGCGTCCCAAGCTTCGTCCGGCGGTTGTTGTTCATATTCGAGAGCGCGCGCCAGGTACGTTTGCGCCAGGAGATCGTCCGGATAGAACTCGAGGAACCGCGAGAACAAGATTTTTGCCTGCGTAAAATCACGTGCCCGGAACTTCTCCAGTCCCTCCTCGTATGACTCGAGCCACTTTAGAAGTTGTGAATCGACATCTTCATTTCGCGCGCCGATCGGAGTGAAGACATCCACCGGCTTGGTTTTGCCCTTTACCTGCACCCGCGCAATCGAGCGCAGATGAAACTCGTCGCGAACCAACTCGGCCGCCGTCACGCCGACCAAAATATCGACGCCGTAAATTCGCGTGAGACCTTCGAGTCGCGACGCCAGGTTGACGGAATCGCCAATGACAGTTGGATCCATGCGCTCCTGTGAGCCAATATTGCCAACGATCACTTCGCCTTGATTGATGCCGATGCCCATGCCCAGTCCCATTCGCCCTTCCTCGCGCCATTTTTCATTGAGTTGGCGTAACTCCCACCGCATCGCCATCGCCGCGCGCACGCAATTTTTGGCATCCTGCGCCACGCCAAAGCTGCGCACGTTTCCCCACACGGCCATGATTGCGTCACCGATAAATTTGTCGAGGGTGCCGCCGTTGCTGAAGACCACTGAGGTCATGCGGGTGAGATATTCGTTCAATTGTGCGACCAATGCTTCAGGATCGGCTTTTTCGGACAACGTGGTAAAACCGATTAAATCCGAGAACAGGATCGTGACCGGCACACGCACACCGCGAAGCGTGCTGTAGTAGCTGTCCGGATTTTCGAGAATTTCCTTTACTAAATTTTTTGAGACATATCGTTCGAGCGTCCGGCGCGTCCGCACCTTTTCAATACGTTCCAAAGCGTATTCAAAGCCGAGCGACAATAATCCGCTTAATATCAGAGCGGCGAGGACCGGCACCGTAAGCAGCAGCAGCCCCGTCTTATCGTAAAGGAATCGCGCCGCGCCAAGATACGCGACGGTAATTGCAACGAGCGCGCCAAGGCAAAGTAACGGGCGTCGCAGAAAGGCAATGAGGGACCACGCGATCAGACCCGCTGCGCCCACAAGGGCAAGGCCGGCCTTCGCTGGTGTAGGCTGCAAAAATTCGTGACCAAGCGCGGCCGCCATTGCCTGTAGATGAAGCGTAGGGCCCCATGTCGTTGGACTCATCGGCGTATCGACAACGTCGTGCTCTACTTGCGCAGACGCTCCTACAATCACGATTTTGTTCTTAAAAAACGTGCCGTCCGCATAATTGGCATGCCAAAATTTGGGATCAAAAACCTCGTAGAGCGGGCGAGGTGCCCACGCATCCGGGTCCGTGAAGCGAATCATGTGGCCGCCAAAGTCATGCGGTACATCATCTCCGCGGCCGATTTTACTTAGACCGCGCGCAGAAAGAGATTCGAAGATTTCCTCGCCTGGGTGCGGCGGTAAACCGCTGAGTTCCCAATCGGTCACCCGATAAGCCACGGCGCGGATTTTTTCATCGATCGGATCGGGCCAGAAATTCACGAAGCCAACGCGATCATCTTCTATCTGCGGCGGCGGAATCAGTATCGCGTTTGGCGTAACGACCTGGGGTTTGGTGGCGTTTTGCATATCGACATTGGCACCGAGCACTACTTTGTCCTTGTAACGATCGAGCGCAGTATGAAATGCCGGATCACCATCGTTGGGCGGATTAAACATCAGGTCGAAGATGACCAGGCGCGCCCCCGCCCCGAACAAACGGTCGAGCAACAACGCCCAAACTTCGCGCGACCACGGGAACGGCCGCTCGGTCATCAACTGAAACGCTCGGTTGTTCGCGATTTCTTCCGCCGTCATCGGCGGCAACTCCAAGGTGCTTTGATCAATCCCGAGAAAAACGAAATCATTGGGCGGCGCAGTTTTTCGGCCCTCCCGCCGGAGCAGATCCTCAAAGCTTTGTTCACCCCGCCACGGCACCGAGACAAACGGCGCGGCCGAGAAGAAATGGCCAAGCAAAATCAGCCCAGTCCAAAAAGCGCAGATCGCCCCCAGGATCAACAGCCGATAGCGGGTAAGCCAATGCATCGGGTTATTATACCTAATAGTGGACTGTTGTGCACAGCCATTCAGCAAGGCTTGGAATTTTAGAGGCGCGCAGTTACTCAAGTGCTTGGACCCGCTTGCATGAGATGACGAGGAAATATGGGATCTGAACTTTTATGTCCGCGTTGCAATCTGCCGCTGAAGGAAGCACGCATGTCTCATGGCGTTTTCTGGGCATGCGATCAGTGCGGCGGACGCGCTATCGGTCTGGAGTTATTGCGCCGGACATTTACGCCCGAGTCGATCAACCCGCTTTGGCTTCACGCAATCAGTGGTGAAGGAAAGATCGGACCTCGTTGCCCATCCTGCCGGCGCCCGATGATCGACGTAGCGCTCTCCGAAAACACGGCCGTAAACGTCGATGTATGTCGATCGTGTCACTTCGTCTGGTTCGACACTCACGAAGTGGAAACTCTCGTGCCGCGTCCA
>QHOJ01000010.1 GCA_003218735.1 Verrucomicrobiota bacterium | reverse complement strand
AACCAATGGAATCCGCGCGTCGTCCGCCAATTTTTGGCCAACCGTTTTGCGGTCCCCGATGAGCAATGTAAAGATGGCCGGGTCAACTCCGGTCTCACGGCAAACGCGCTCCGCGATTTTTGTGACAGCAATTGCGGTAAGCGGCGTTTTTTCTGATGGCTTCCAAACAGTGGCATCGCCGCAAACCGCAGCGAGCGCGGCGTTCCACGACCAGACTGCCACTGGAAAATTAAACGCGCTGATCACTGCAACAACACCGAGCGGATGCCATTGCTCCATCAAACGATGATTTTTTCTCTCCGATTGGATCGTCAGGCCATAAAGCATGCGCGATTGACCGACTGCGAGATCGCAGATGTCGATCATTTCCTGCACTTCGCCTTCGCCCTCGGCCATGATCTTTCCGGTCTCGAGCGTCACCAGCTGACCGAGCTCATGTTTCGATTCCCGAAGCGCGTTGCCAAGACGGCGAACGGTCTCGCCGCGGACCGGCCCGGGCGTTGTGCGCCATTCCAAAAACGCCTCCTGCGCACGGGCGATGGTCGTTTTGTAATCGTCGTCGGACGCCGTGTGCACACTCGCGAGTTTGCGTCCATTGATCGGGGAGATCTTGTCGATCTTGCCGCCTCCGCCGCGCCATTCACCGCAAAAGACGCCGGGGTTTTCGTCGGCGAGGCCAAGTTTCTCTAAGATATTTTCCATAGATCGATCGGCCGCTCCGCGGACGATGTCAGATAAATGCGACTTGGCGCCCAAAATTAGCATCGAACAGAGGACTGCTCGATCCACCCTTCGAGTTCATTTCCGTTTGCGGCAGTATTGCCGCATCAAATCCATCGCTTCGTCGATAACTTCGGCGGTGATATCGAGCGGCGGACGGAAACGGATCGAATTCTCGCCCGAACGCAGCGTGAGAACACCAAGATCGAAAAGACCTTTCCAGAATTCCTCGCGCGTCTTCGGATCCGGAAGATCGAATGCGAGAAACACGCCCCGTCCGCGCGCGGCGGAAATGATCGGCTCTTCGCGTTGCAAATCGAGGAGTTGATCGAGGAAATAAGCACCCACTTTGCCTGCGTTCTCCACGAGATGCTCTTTCTCGATGATGCGCAGGTAATGGGTCGAGCGCACCATATCGGCGAAATTTCCGCCCCAGGTCGAATTCAGCCGGCTCGATAAGCGAAATGCATTATCACGTACCTCATCGAGACGCGGACCGGCCATTACGCCGCATACCTGCGCCTTTTTTCCGAACGCGAGCAGATCGGGCAAAACATTGAAATGCTCGCAGCACCAATTGCGACCGGTTGCGCCCATCCCGCATTGCACTTCGTCGAAAATGAGAAGCATTTCGTTTTCGTCGCAAATCTTACGTAGCGTTTGCAGCCATTCGCCGCGGAAATGATTGTCGCCGCCTTCGCCCTGGATCGGCTCGATAATGATCGCGCAGATGTCGATCTTAGCCTGGTCGATGAACTGACGGATCTCAGCCTCAGATTTCTTTTCGCGCTCGATCGCATCCGCTTCGCGCTCCGATTCGGGCAAAGAGAAATCGATGTGCGGACACAAAACGCGCGGCCAATCGAATTTAGCGAACAAATCCGTCTTGCGCGGATCGGTATTGGTGAGACTCATCGTGTAGCCGCTGCGGCCGTGAAACGCGTGTCGAAAATGCAAAATCTGCGTGCCGCGCTCCCCATGACCGGCCGCCACGTTCTTGCGAACTTTCCAATCCATCGCCGCTTTCAAACAATTTTCGACCGCAAGCGCGCCGCCTTCGATAAAGAGATAGCGTTCCAACGGGCGCAAACCGACCACGCGCTCGAACGCTTCCACAAATTCGGCATAGCCTTCCGAATAAACATCCGAGTTCGCGATTTTCACTTTGGCTGCGCGCAAGAGATCGCGCTGCACAGTGGAATCGTCGAAGTACGGATGATTGAACGCGACCGGCATCGAGCCGAAAAAACCGTAGAGATCGATGAGGCGTCGATCGCTGGCGGAATCATATAAATACGAACCGCGGCTCTTTTCGAGATCGATCACGACCTTGAAACCGTCGAGCAAAATGTGTTGTTCGATCGTTTCAAGAACGTTCGACGATGCTATTCGTTTTCCTTTTTCGCTCTTTGTAGTGCGGCTTCGAGGTGAAGCCGTCTCCGTGAGCACGGGCGGCATACTCATCCGATGATCGTAATCTGCGCCGTCACTGCGGTCAATGGTAGGGCGCGACCCCCCGGGGCGCGCCGAGAACGTCAGACAATGCCGTCGCGCAAACTCTTGTGTTTTCCAGCGAGCAAATCTTGCACGAGTTGATAGCCGCGTTTGTCCGCATTGCGATGCGTACCGGCAAAGTAATGGTCGATTCGCGAACGGGCGGAGCGACAGAAATAATTCGCGACTGAAAGAACTTCGTCACGTGGTTCGCCCTTCTCGATCTTGTGCTGCGCGAAGGAACATGTCGCGCTGATGGCGAAAAGCTCCGTTGCGATCCCCACGAAACGCGAGAGCAACAATTGTTCGCGATCGAGTTTCGGGCCGTGTCGTGCCATGGCGTGAAATAATCCGCGCGCCAGTCGCTTGCTGGTCCACGCCGCGTAATTGACGTGCCCACGCAACGGCTCGTGCAGATTGTCAGTCTTGCCGGCGTCACCGGGCAACCATTGGCGCGGATACCAGCCAGCATAAAATTTTCCGGAACTGAAAACAGCTTTGGCGCGCTCGGACATTGGCAACTGCGTGTTGAAGATCGCGCCGCCAACTTTTAAATGCGGATCGAGCGCTTCGCGTGCAATGAAGAGCCGCATGATTTCGCTCGAGCCTTCGAAGATGAGATTGATCCGGCAATCGCGCAGGAAACGCTCGACTGGAATAGGCTCCTCGCCGCGACCAGCGAGCGATTGCGCGGTTTCGTAACCACGGCCGCCGCGCACTTGCATGGCGTCATCGGCAATTTTCCATGTCGTTTCTGTTGCCCACATTTTGCACATCGCAGTCTCGATGCGCAGGTCGCCCACCTTGCGATCCACCAGCGACGACGTGAGGAATGTCATCGCCTCCATGGCAAAAACGTTGCCCGCCATCTCCGCGATTTTCCCTGCGATCGCGGCGTGCTGCCCAATCGGCACGCCCCATTGAATCCGTTCGCTTGCCCATTTGCGGCAAATATCGAGCAAGCGTTTCGACAAACCAACGCATGCGGCTGGAATCGTGAGGCGGCCCGTGTTCAAGGTCGTGAGCGCGACTTTCAATCCCTGGCCTTCCTTGGCGATCATGTTTTCGCGCGGGACGCGCACGTTGGTAAATTTCACAATGCCGTTGTAAAGCGCACGCAGTCCCATGAAATGGCAGCGATACGTGATCTCGAGACCAGGCGAATCGACATCGACAATGAACGCAGTGATTTGCTTGCGTTCCCTGCCGTTGACGATTTTTGGAGCCGTTCGGGCCATGACCACGAGCACGCCGGCTTTAATTAAGTTTGTGCACCAGAGTTTTTCGCCGTTGAGGATGAACGCCGAACCGTCTGCGCTCGGATCGGCGCGCAAACTCATATTCGCGGGGTCGGAGCCTGCGTTCCATTCCGTAAGCGCGAACGCGGAAATCTCGCCGCGCGCGACCCGCGGCAGATATTTTTTCTTTTGTTCTTCCGTGCCGAAGAGCAGCAATGGCTGCGGGACGCCAATCGATTGATGGGCCGAAATGAGCGCAGTGAGATTTGCGTCCCAACTCCCGAGCAACATCGCCGCGCGCCCATAATTTACCTGCGACAAACCGAGGCCGCCGTACTGCTTCGGAATTTTCACGCCGAAAGCGCCCATCGCGAAAAGATCATCGATGTTCTTTTGCGGAATTTCACCGGTGCGATCGATTTCATCGGCGTCGATATTTTCACGGAGATATTCTTTTAGCCTGGCGAGAAATTCCTTCCCGGCTGCGCGATCTTCGGAGCTTTGCTCGGGGTAAGGATGGATGCGCGCGAAATCGTAGCGCCCGATGAAAAGATTGCTGGCGAAACTGCCGCGGTCATCGAGCGGGTCGCGTGAGGCCTCGGCCAGCTCGAGCGCTTCGCGTTTGCCTTTTGCCATCTTCGACGTGTCGATGACGGCAGACGGAGTCGCAGGCTTCGCGCTCGTTTCTTCAGCGATCTGCTTCTGAGGAGCTTCGAGAGGCGATTTCATTTATTGATTGGTGGCGCGCCGATCACGGCTCGGCGAGCAGCCTCACAATTAATCTCCATAAAATTTCGCGTCTTCCCGCGCGTGCTTCTTCAATATCTCGCACGGCAAAAATTTCTCCTCGCTTTGCGCCAGCCGTTCCATTCCTTCTACGATTCCTTTCAATCCGAAATGCTCCGCGAAACGCAATGGCCCGCCGCGGAATGGCGCGAAGCCTGTTCCCAAAATCATTCCGTAATCCGCGTCCTCTGGAGACTCGACCACTTTCTCTTCCAAGCAACGCGCGGCTTCATTAACCATGAGAAAGACGAGGCGATGCGCCAATTCGCTCTCATTCAGCCGCAACCGTGGATCGCGATGCCAATCCGGCGGAATGACCGGGCCTTCGGCGCCTCCCGGGTCGCCATGCAATCCCCGTCGCCACTGCGTCAGCGAGTCGTTAGCTAAATGCGTTTTGCCTTCGTATTTGTAGAAACCGCCGCTGCTTTTTCGACCGAGCATCTGTCCGTCGCGCAACCAAAGCAGAACCGCGGGAACGTGATTGCGACGCCCGTATGCCTTCTCCAGTGTATTGCCAATATCAATTGTGATATCGACGCCGATTTCGTCGATCAGTCTCAGTGGGCCCATCGGCATACCCCACTGCAAAAGCGCGTTGTCGATCTTAGCTGCATCGAGACCGCTCTCGAAAAGTTCCGCCGCATCGAGCAGATAGGGAAACAAAACCCGATTGACGAGAAACCCCGGACTGTCGCGGACGACCACCGGTAGTTTCCCGATTTGCCTGGCAAAAGCGAGAGTCCGCACACGCGTCTCATCGGAAGTTTGTTTTGCAACAACAACCTCCACCAGCTTCATCCGGCTGACCGGGTTGAAAAAGTGAAGACCAATGACGTGTTCGGGCAAAACCGTCACATCCGCCAGTTCCTGGATTGGCAGCGCGGATGTATTTGTGGCAATAATGGTCTTCGGACCGGCCTGCATCGCCAACTCGCAAAAAATTTCTTTTTTGATGTCGATCTTTTCGGAGGCAGCTTCGATGACAAATTGGACGTCGCGCAGTTCCATCGGTGCGGTCGAAGCGACGATCCGGGCGCGGCCTTCTTTCGCTTTTTCCTCTTTCATCAAGCCGCGTTTCACTGCGTCGGCGTAAGTTTTTTCAATGTTGGCCAGACCGCGGTCGATTTGCTCCCGAGCTATATCGCGCAGAATTACGGTGATGCCGTGTGAGCTGAGCCATTGCGCAATCCCCGAGCCCATCACACCAGCGCCGATTACGGCAGCGTGCACCACTTTTTCCGCCGGCGTTTTTGAGGCTCCTTTCTTGTATTTTTCCGCGAGGAAAAAATTGCGGATCAAATTTCGTGTCGACCCGCTCTTCCCAAGATCGACAATGGCGTCGAGTTCAAGCACGAGGGATTGATCAGTCGAACTGGCCAAACCTTTCTTGATCACGTCGAGCGCACGGGCAGGTGCGAGATTGCCGGTCACGATTGGAGGGGCGAGCTCCCGCAAGTCCGCTAATGGCGTCGCAGGAGCTCCGCCCTCCATCTTACGCTTCCCGCTGTGCAATTTCT
>QHOJ01000289.1:487-2325 GCA_003218735.1 Verrucomicrobiota bacterium | reverse complement strand
TGTTTTCCGCGCTTTTGGTACATTTTATTCAAATTATCCGCGGCCGCCTTTGATGCCGGATGTTGATCGCCGAGGTTCTGCTTAGTTTCATTGTAAGCTTCCAGCGCCAGTTTCTCGGCTTCAGGCCAACGGTTCTGAGCAAGCAGGAACTGGCTTAAATCAATTTTCAAGTTCCCAATATTGAAGTAGTTCTTGGTAGTTTGTTGATTATGGATCGCGAGTGCCTGCCGTAAATAATCCTCGCCCTGGCGAACCTGCCCTCTCTTAATTAAAACCTTGCCCAAGGTCGCCATTGGGCCCGCCCATAGTACTCGATTCTCGGGAGAGAAATCGCGCGCTACTGCAAGGGATTCTCGCGCTTTCTCCTCTGCGGCCTTGAGGTCATTTTTCTCTGAGAAGAGGATAGCTTGTCGATTGAGATTAGCGGACAAATAAAAACTCTTGTCGCCTAGCGTTTCCCGGTAAACCCGTTCACCCTCAATAAGGTATTTTTCGGCTTCATCGAACTGGCGTTGCATCGTGAGGGCTGCGCCAAGGTGTGTCAGCGTCGAGCCTTGTTCCCACTGTGGGCGATTAGAGATTTGACGATATTCTGTGAGCGCTTCGTGCAACAGGGCTTGGCCTTTTTCTAATTCACCGGTGTAAACCATGGAGGCGCCGGTGTCCGATTTATTGAAGGCCACCACTAGGCGATCTTTCTCCCGCAGATTCGCGCCGGAGGAGATCCGCAAAGCTTCCAGCATCAGGGGCTTCGCGGCGTAAGGATCGACCTGATAGAGCTTCGTAGCTGCGAGGTAATCCAACGCCAGGGCCAGTTTCGCCGGGTTAAAGCTGGCCAGGTTCGCTTGCCGCTGTGTTTTGTAAGCGGCGATCGCCTTTTCCAGCAGGCTGTTAGCTTCTTCGTATCTTACCTGCCGATAACTAAGCACCCCGAGCTCTGACATGGTGTCAGCTACTTCCGGATTGTTCTCACCGTAGAGCTGAATTTCGTCATTCAGCGCGGTGCGCAAGTTTTTCTCGGCCATATCATATCGACCCTGCGATGCGTAGGCGCTGCCAATGGTGCGAAGGACCTGGGCGCGGACATCAGGCTGATCGGTGAGCTCCGCTTCGACCTGCGGTGTAACCCGATCGAGCATCTCGTTGACGGTCACGTCTCTCTTCTGGGCCACCGGCCAGACAGAAGTCACGCTCTGATTCGAGAATGAGAGCATGCGTTGCAGGAAGGTGTTGATGCGTTCGGCTTTCAATCTTTCATGATGCGCCAGATCGCGCTGCTGGCGAGCGTTCTCGGCTTGCCACAATGCAACAATCAGACCCGTAACGATGGCCAAGACGACGAGCGTGGCTGTCGTCACTGCGACTTTGTTCCTTTTAATAAACTTGACGGTGCGATAACTGAAAGTGTCCTTTCGCGCAGTAATGGGACGGTCTCCGAGATAGCGGCGAATGTCGTCCGAGAATTGCTCGACCGAAGCGTAGCGGCGCTGCGATTCTTTACGCATCGCGTTCAACACGATGTTGTCCAGATCGCCACGCAAGATTTTGGGATTTGGACCTTGGGATTTGGAGCTTCCACTGCTTCTAGCAATGGCCGTGCTGGGCCGCGCTGGTTCCTGTTCGGTGATCGCGCGCGCGATCTCAGCGGGGTTTCGGCCCTTGATGCGGTATGGCCGCTGCCCTGTCAGTAGCTCGTAAAGGATCACGCCCAGGCTGTAAACGTCGCTCGCGGTGGTCATCGTTTCACCGCGCACCTGTTCCGGACTGGCGTACTCTGGCGTCATTGCTGCGGCAAACGTCACGGTCTGTTCGCCAGCCATTGAGGCTTCCGGGTCGAG
>QHOJ01000289.1:0-453 GCA_003218735.1 Verrucomicrobiota bacterium | reverse complement strand
CGATGAATGATCAGCCGTTGATGGGCGTAATGAACCGCACCGCAAACGCGGCGAAACATTTCCAGTCGATCACGGACCGAGAGCTGATTGTCATCGCAGTATTTGTCGATCCTGACGCCTTCGACGTACTCCATGATCAAAAACGAGAAGCCGTCAGGAATTATTTCGGCGCCGTACAGCTGCGCGATGTTCAGGTGATTGAGGCTCGCCAGGATTTGCGCTTCACGCCGGAAATGGCGCGCTGTTTCTTCTCCTCCGATTCCGAACCTGACCAGTTTAAGCGCGACCTGGCGATTCAGCTTCTTGTCATGCGCCAGATATACTTCCCCCATGCCGCCGCTGCCAATGTGCGAAACGACTTTGTAATTGCCGATATGATGGCCGGGTTTTAGCGATGTTTGGAGCAGTGATTCGACGGCAATATCGATAGCTGGTTCTTCTAAAAATTGATCG
>QHOJ01000281.1 GCA_003218735.1 Verrucomicrobiota bacterium | reverse complement strand
TCTACGAGAGCATGAACGGTTTTTATCCAACGACCGAACAAGGTTTGCAGGCGCTCGTTACCCAGCCAGACAGCGATCCGAGGCCGATGCGTTGGTATCAGTTGTATAAGGAGATGCCAAAAGATCCCTGGCAGAATGATTACATATACCGTAATCCGGGTCTCAAAAATCCAAACGGTTACGACCTGTTCTCGGCAGGCCCCGATCGGAAACCAGACACAACAGATGACGATTGGGGCGGCGGTTGAAGCCGTCGCGGCTGATCAGATTCTACTGTTCCACCTGTGGCGGCTGGGGATTTGGGGTCGGTACTGGCACAGTCCTTGGATTTCGCTGAATCGTTCCACGCACATGAGGTCGAGGCGCCTTCCGTGGAACTGAAGGCGCTACCAAGGGAGAAGGAATGAAGGGTGCAACCGGTACGGCTGCGGTAGGCGGCCTGGTTAAAGGTGATCGTCGCAAATTTTCCGTCCTTGCTAATTGTCACTTTCGTCGCGCCCACACGATCTGACCATTCTATGCTGGCGATGCTATAGCCATCTACCGGCTGCCTGGTGCTGAGATATTTTTTGAAATTTTGGTCCGAACTCGAAGCAATTGTAACCATATCGCCTTCCGGCGAACGTGCCGCATTGGCCACGTAAAGGTCCTTCGCGAAATCGGCGGTTGCAGAAGGCAACGCAACCGCGGTGGCAATTGCGAATGGCGAATGATCCACCATCGCGGAGTAGCGGTTAAAATTAAAACGCGGCGGAAGCACGTCGTCCGCCCGGCCCGTGATCGCGCCGGACACGGCGAAGATCGACATGAGCATGAAGAGATATTTCATAATTATTATTTCGCCCGCTGTGCAGGCGCAAACCACCGCGCGATCTTAAACTTACCGAGCATCATGGTTGGGTCACTACTATCGATTGCCAGATTAACACTTTCAAATACCACAAAGGCATCCGGTTTTTGCACGTCGTAGAGAAAATGCACCAGGGGCGGCCACGGGCTTCTAGTTTCAATTGAAGCGAAAACCGTCTGATGATTGGGCGTCGTTTCGCCGGAGCCGATCGCGGGGTTCTGAATCAAAACACTATATTTACTGGCCACTTGTTTCAATTGATCGAGAAGGGCAGAGGCTTCCGCAGGATTCTTGAGCGTCGGTTGATGCTGCTGAATCCATTGGTCACGTTTTACCCAGAGGTCCCGCTCTTTTATGTAAATGGTCTGCTCGACACGAGCCGCTTTGCGCGTGGTTAGGTCAGTACGCGCGCGACCCAATGCGCCAAAGAGCCAGCTTAAAATCACGAGGTTGAGCAACAGGCACATCGCGCCAGCGACAATCCAGGCAAGCAGGCGCTCGCGCGGATTCATCCGTTCGTACCAAGCCGGCATCATCGCGGTCTGCCCTCCAATCGAAACTGCGCATGGTCGTTCGCCAAAATTCGGGGAGCAGCCATGTCGAATTGAAACATGCGCAGCTCTGGATTCTTCTTTATTTTATCGATGAATTGATAAGCAAGCGCGGCGGTATTGGCTTCTCCATCTACTGAGATTTGTCGTGCGGATTGATTGTAGGCAGTAATCCGCACGTCTGCGGAAGGCAGACTTTCAAAAAGATGCAGCAAGATCTCAACTGGATAATAATGTGAATCAACCGCCGGAGCGAGCGCCTTCCAGCTCGCTTCTGTGCCTCGAACAAACTCCGTTTGCGGCGCATCGTGGGCGATGCGCCGGTCAAGCCGCCCAACTTCCAGACGCATGTAGGTCAGGCACGCCAGCAAGACAATGAGAAGCCCAGCGTAAGCGCCGCCTGCCCATATGAGTCGCTTCCGCCATTCCACCTGCCTGGCTAATTGTGAGCGGCGATGGCGCCAGCTTTCCGGCAAAAGGTTTAATTTGACGCGTGCCGGTGGCAGCTCGATGCCGACGATCTCGGTCGGGCTCTCCAGGATGCCTTGGACGGTATCACGCAGCTGATAACAGCTTTCGTCCAGCAACACGTTTGGAAACGGCGTGTTAATTCCTTCCAATTCTGCGCTCAATGCCAACTGAGGCAATTCCAGTCGAAGATGCTCGACCTGCTGACTTTCAAGCGCACGAGTAAGGCTAATTTTGCCGTTCTCAGTCACAGCTGAAACAAGCGCTTCGCCTTCGGGATAAATCAGCAGTGCATTTCCATGTGGCGCGTAAGTGCTCGCCCGCTGCGCGGCATAAACCGTGACTTGTCGCGGAATGTAGCCGCGCGCCAGCAGTGGTGCGGCAATCTCGGCCAGCTGTTCGTTTCGTACCGCCACCGCGGAAATTACACTACCAGTCTCGGACTGCTCGATTACCTCGAAATCGGTTGTTACTTCGTCCGCCGAGAACGGCAACGCCTTTTCGATTTGGATCCGAATCATCTCGGGAAATTCTGCTGGATCGACAGTCGGCAAACGAAATCGCTGCGCGAGCACAGCCGTAATCGGTAACCCAAGCACAAGATCATCCGTAGCCGTGAGCAGTGGCACAGCTTCATCCAAACTGCGGAGCATACGCACAGCCCAAGCGCCGTTTCGTTCGGCTGAGCGCAGAAAATTCCAGCCATGCGCGGTCGGAACTATGAAGACGGATGTCGATTCGACTTCGATATCAAAGCTCCTTCCAAACGATCACTTGAGGAATATTGCCCGATTTACGCACCACCATCTTCACAGTCCGCGCAATATTGCCTGATTTTCCAACGCTCAGGATACGCATTACTTGATCGTTGAATCCAACCAGGGCAGCAAGCTGCTGAAATTGTTCCGGGGAAAGGCCAAGAGCATATTGAATGTCGGCCAGATTCTTGAATTGGGCATCATCGGCGGTCCCATCGATTCCGTCTGGACCGCGCCGCAGTTGCAAAAATCGATCTACGAAATCATCTCTCATTCCAGGCAACGCGCGCAATGCATCGCGCGAGGCCCAGGCGAGATCAATCGGGCCTGAACTGTCGATCGTAAAATCGTCGTCCCAGCCTGGTTGTGAAGTAAATTCCCCCCAGCCAAAGATTTTCTTAAGTTCGTCCACGGACGTCAGCGGCGCGTGCGGTGGACGATAATCAGCTGTTTCCGGAGGCGCGTTTAAGCGATGAAGTCCGGTGTTTGGTTCCACCCAATCGAGCAGAGCATCCATCATCCCGTCACGCTCGTTCAGATCTACTCCTTTAAGCTCAAGATATTTTCGCAGAACTTCAAGACGAATCGGGTCCTCGCCCGCAGTGAGCCAGTTTAAGTTCAAACGGCCACCTTCGCCGGTGATGCGGACATCATAACCTTCCCGGGCACCGAGCGCTCGATGCAGATTTGGGGAGCTCGGTTTAACGCTTGGATGCAACGCAACCTCTGCACCCGAAGCCGCCATCGCCTCGGCCGCGAGATCGCGGTTCGCATCACCGGAAAGCGTGAGTCGAGAATCAATATCGAGAGCCCAGGAAATTACCATCGCGCTGAGTAAAAACAGCGCCCAAAGCGTTAACATAAGCGCTGCCCCACTGACGAATTTCGTCCGCCGCAGCGGATCGAATTTCAAATTTAAGGATGACGCCTTCATAAGATCGACATCGCTAAAACGGTGTCCGTCTTAGTGGAATAATCGCTTCCCAGGGCTCGGCCGCATCAGTGCGTCCCACGGTTATCTTTACGAGCCAAGGTAGCCGGGCCGCGTTCGTCCATCGGTCGATCCAACTGTTTAACTGAGGATCGAAGTACTGGATTTGAAGGCTGTTAATTTTCTTAATCAGAGGCACCCATGTCTCGTGCCCGGAATCGTCCTGCGGTGTTCGCAAAAAACCGAGGTCGAGCTGATTACTTTTCTTATTTTCGGGTTGTAACCGTAGCGACACCGT
>QHOJ01000248.1 GCA_003218735.1 Verrucomicrobiota bacterium | reverse complement strand
TCACGCCGGAACGCGCTGTCGGCCGTCCCCTTATGGGCATAAAGGATCGACAACGCGAAGGTGAGCGCGAAAAAGATACCTGCCAGCCATGCCGTGAACTTCACCAGAACGTTCGTGGTTTGCGCGCCGAAAATGTTTTCCGTGACTCCGCCGCCAAAGGCCGCGCCGAGGCCTTCGCTCTTCGGGCGTTGCATCAGAATTACCAGCACCATGAGCAACGCCACGAGCACGTAAACAGCCAGGAGCAGATTGATGAGCAGGTTCATCGGGACGGGGAATATGACAAGCAAATGACGAATGTCGAATGACGAAACAAGACCGCGTGCTAACCGCTGCTCATTCGACCTGCGTCATTCCCTCGTCCTTCGTCATTCGACATTCGTCATTCCTTTTTATCTCATTCCAAATCGCATCCAGCTCGGCGAGATCGACATCTCCCAATTTCTTGCCGCGCAATTTCAATTCGTCCTCCAATTGATTGAATCGCGCGACGAACTTGTCCGTTGCAGATTGGAGCACGCCTTCCGCGTCGAGTTTGCATTTCGCCAATTTCGTCCTCAATCGCTTGTTCGCCTTTCGGACGAATCCGTCCTGTGGCGGATCGATCTTGCGACGCGATCGCCTGCTTCGTTTCGCTCAATTCTTCTTCGATTTTTGCGATGACATCTCTCAGTTCTGTCCAATCGAAATTGACCCGGGCCGCTTTTGATTGCGCTTTTTGCGCCCGCATTAATGCTGGCAGCGCTACCGGCAAACCGTCGAGATAATGTTTGCCCGTTTTCTCCGCGCGCTTGATTGACTCCCATTGTTTCAGCACCGCTCGACTATCGCGTGCATCGCTTTTGCCAAACACATGCGGGTGACGCCGGATGAGCTTCTCGATCGCGTCGCCAATGACATTGTCGATATTGAATCTTCCAGCTTCGCGCGCGATCTCCGCGTGCATGACGATTAACAGGAGCAGATCGCCCAGTTCCTCTCGAAAGTTCGCATCATCTTTGGCGCCCACTGCGGCAGCGACTTCGTAAGTCTCTTCAATTAACTGAGGCAGCAATGATTCGTGCGTCTGCTCCCGGTCCCACGGGCACCCGCCCGGCGCGCGCAGTTGCGCGACGATTTCGCAAAGCTTGCTGAAACTTGAGGGTTGCGAGTTGAGAGACTTAGAAGATTCCGCCACGGCGGTTCTCTCAACCATCAACTCTTAACTATCAACTTTCTTCAGATCCGCCAGAGCGACCGGTGGGTGCCGAACTCGGAAATTTCGCCGGAGGATTTCTTGCTCACGTAAATCGTGATCGTGATCACGGTGATAAGAGTGCCGGCAAAGATAAACGCCACCAGCCAGGAGGGAATAGTTCCCACACGTAAGGAGCGATAAAATCCCCCCACACTGTCCATTGCATGCTCGGCGTGCAGAAAAATCTTGGTTATCCAAGCCACGATGATGAGGATGAAAATGAAAATATAATTTCGCTTTAATCGGCGTCCGATTGCTTCCAGTTTGCTGATTTTGAAGCAGGGCAAAATTAAATCTTCACAGACCAGTTTCTTCCATTCGCCCTGTAGCAAATCGCGGTTCTCCATTACCATCGGCACGAGGAAATGCGCCTCGAGCATCCGGACGCGCGCCCGGAAGGCGTCATAAAAGCGGTAACGGCGCGCCTCGATCCAGAGCAGCACCCAGACGATGGCGAGATTGAAAAAGAAAATAATGTGCGGCACCTGGCGCGTGGAAAACGCGATGGTGATAATGGCGGTGCTGCTGGTAATGGCCCAATTGGTGGTCATGTCCAGCCGCTGGCGCCAGACCATGATGCGGCCCATCTCGCCGCGATAAAAATGCGACATCGCGTTGACGTAACCTGGGTCGTAAAGGCTGCGCTGTAACGAGACCGTTGCTTCTTCGACGGCCTCGCTTGGTTTCTTTTCAGTTGCCACAGATGTCACATTAACTGGATAACTGGCTTTGCCCCGATAATCCAACAAATCTCACTGACGCTATGGCTATCTCGCTCGCCGATCTTCTCGATGAAAAAAACGTGACGCTGCGGTTGCGTTCCCGCAAAGCAGCGAATGCGTTACACGAGATCGTCCAGCTGCTCGGAGCTAACGGGAAGATCGACAACACGAAGGATTTTCTCGAACAAGTGCTCGCGCGCGAGCATGCGCACCCAAGCATGGTAGAAAACCGCGTTGTCTTTCCGCACGCGCGCACCGATTTAGTCGATGAGATCGTGCTCGGTGTTGGGCGAAGCCGCGCCGGTATTCCTTTTGGCGAAAATGCACTGCGCGCCCGGCTGATCTTCGTCATCGGTGTGCCAGAGCGGTTAGTGAATGACTACTTGATTTGCCTCGGCACGCTCGCGCGGCTCGTAAAAGATGATGCGACCCAGGCGGCGCTACTTCGCGCCCAAACTCCCCGCGAATTTTTCGACGCGCTCAACGTGGAATGACGTTGTAGCCGCCCAGATCGCGGGCCTGCTTTTTGTCATTCCGAGTGGAGTCGCCACGCCCGTAGCTTTATCGCGAAAGCGGGATGAATTTCTAATCGCTTCTTTCTATCGCGCACGCTTGACTACACGGGAACGGCTTCTTTTTCGGGCATGCCTTGGGTGCTAACCGTCTTGCTCATCCGATATCGCCAGATCGCGAACACGACAAACAACAGGTCGGCAATGACAAATGTCGCAACGTACGTCTCGCCGCCGATACCGAACCCATAACTGTGCAGACCTTTGCCGAGCACAAAGTTCACGCCGTACCAGGCCATCAACACGGCGAGAAAACATACCACGCTCGCCACGACCAGACCGAACTCTGTCCACCAGCCAGCGAGCCTTCCGTGCAACGTCAG
>QHOJ01000247.1 GCA_003218735.1 Verrucomicrobiota bacterium | reverse complement strand
CCGTTCTTTATCTCCAGCAAAAGGGATTTCGTTACATCGAGGCGCTGGTGATTACGCTCATCGCAACCATCGCCTGTTGTTTCGGAGCGGAGCTGATCTTTTCCAAGCCAAATCTTATGAGCGTGATGCTCGGTTTTGTACCCGGCCCACATATCGTCACGAACCAGGAAATGCTTTACGTCAGCATCGGTATCATCGGAGCGACAGTGATGCCGCACAATCTTTACCTCCACTCTTCGATCGTGCAGACGCGCAAGTTCGAACAAAGCCCGCAAGGCAAACGCGAAGCCATCAAATATGCCAGTATCGATTCGACCGGCGCGCTCATGTTCGCTCTCTTTATTAACGCGGCGATCTTGATACTGGCTGCGTCTGTTTTCCATTGGTCCGGCCATCAAGAAGTGGCGGCAATTCAGGATGCTTATCAACTGCTCAGCCCGCTCCTCGGCGTCGGTTTTGCGAGCGCGCTGTTTGCCATCGCCCTGCTCGCTTCGGGACAAAACTCGACTCTGACGGGACGGGCCATTGCCATCGTCCCAGCGGTCTTGGTCATCGGAATTTTCGGCGAAAGCAAAACAACGCAGTTGCTAATCGCGAGTCAGGTCGTGTTGTCGATGCAACTCGGTTTTGCGGTTTGGCCGTTGATGCGATTCACCAACGAGAAGGCCAAGATGGACGAGTTTGCCAACCTGCTCTGGTTGAAAATTCTCAGCTGGACGACCGCGGCGATTATTATCGTGCTCAATGTGAAACTCCTCTTCGACACATTTATGCCAGACTCTGTCCTCAAGGCTTTCTACAACTTTCTACGTCTGCCAGCGCCACAATAAAGTGACGAAATTCGAGTGACTAAGGAAAACCGAAAATCCGAATGACGCAGCGGATGTCGATGTTGAACACCGAATTTTTGGTTCCGTCATTCGTTTGTCATTTTTCATTCGTGCTTCATCATTTCTAAAATGTATCGGCACATTCTCATCCCGCTCGAGAACACTCCTGCTGACGAGACCATCCTGACTCATATCAAGCCGCTTGCGCGTATGACCGGCGCGAGGCTGCTCCTCATCCACGTTTCCGATGGCTGGGTGGCGCGCAATTTTAACCAACTCAAGCTCGCCGAAAGCGAAGAGATGAAGGGCGATCGCGCTTACTTGGAAAAACGCAGCCGCGAACTGGCCGGCGAAGGTTTTTCCTGCGACGCGGTGCTCGCGCTCGGCGAACCGTCGGACGAGATCATCAAGCTCGCGCGCGAGAAAGATGTCGATCTTATCGCAATGACTACGCATGGTCACCGCTTGATCAGTGATATTCTTCATGGCGCCACGGCCGACAAAGTACGGCACGAGGTGGACGTGCCGGTATTGCTGCTAAAGGTGAAAACCTAAGAAAATGACAAAATCCGAATGACGGAGGAACGACGAACTCAAAAGGTCGCGCTGCAAAGCCGACGTCTGTTTTCGTCATTCGTGCTTCGTCATCGTTTCGACATTCGACATTCGACATTCGTCATTTTATAGACGCTCGTTGAAAGTCCTGTTTCTCACTAACGAATATCCGCCCCACATCTATGGCGGCGCCGGCGTCCACGTGGGTTACTTGTCGCGCGAACTGGCAAAGTCCATGCCGGTGGAAGTGCGCTGCTTCGGCGATCAAAACTTTGAAGAACGCAATCTACAAGTTAGGGGTTTCGGACTGGACACGAGCGATTTCACGTGCCCCAAGCCATTGCAATCCGCCTTCGGCGCAATTCGTCGCTGCACCGATTTCAACACGACCAACATCGATGCCGATCTGGTGCATTGTCACACCTGGTACAGTCATTTCGGCGGCATTCTGGCGAAATTGAATTACGGAATTCCGTTTGTCATCACGGTTCACTCGCTGGAACCATTGCGGCCATGGAAACGTGAGCAACTCGGCGGCGGTTACGATTTCAGTTTGTGGATTGAGAAAACTGCTCTGGAAATGGCGGATGCAATCGTCGCTGTCTCCGGCGAAACCAAACGCGACATCGAGCGCTTGTTCGAGGTCGATCCAAACCACGTGCGCGTGATTCATAACGGGATTGATCTCGAAGAATACCGCAGGGTCGATTCAACCGACGCGCTCAAACGTCATGGGATCAATCCGGACGAGCCGTACTTGCTCTTCGTTGGCCGAATCACCCGGCAAAAGGGGATCGTCTACCTTGTGCGTGCCATCCAATTTATGACTCCGGGTTTTCAAATCGTACTTTGCGCCGGCGCACCGGATACGCCTGAGATTGCGATTGAAATGCAAAAAGCAATCGAGCAGGCGAAATCCGAACGCTCGGATATCATCTGGATCGAAGAGATGGTCGATCGGAACGCGGTGATCGAGCTTTATTCGCATGCGGCGGTATTTTGTTGTCCGTCGATCTATGAACCGTTCGGCATCATCAATCTCGAAGCAATGGCATGCGGAACACCGGTCGTAGCCAGCGCCGTTGGCGGGATCAAGGAAGTCGTGGTCGATCAAGAGACCGGATTTCTCGTTCCGCTTGAGCAAATGAAAGAGAGCCCGTTCGAGCCGCTCAATCCTGAAAAGTTTTCACGCGATCTCGCTGGGAAAATCAATCAACTCATGAATGATCGGCGACAGCGCGAGAAATTTGGAAAGGCCGGCCGCAAACGCGTCGAAGAAAAGTTCAGTTGGTCCACAATCGCGCAAAAGACGAAAGCGCTTTATGAAACG
>QHOJ01000009.1 GCA_003218735.1 Verrucomicrobiota bacterium | reverse complement strand
TGGTTGCCTCATCCTCATCGCATTCGGAATCTTACTCGTCGCGGCAGGGATCGGCGGAATTTTTTTGAGTCTCCGTCACATCTATCTTTCCGATAAACCTGCACCGATCCCCGAAGCTTCCGTACCCGGCGCCGTCACGCTTGGGGAAGCAAGCGCGGCCACCCTGAGCGAAACGAGCGTCACGGTTCGCGAGCGCCTGGATACGATCAAGTCATCGGCGCGCGCTCACCAGCAAACCGGAGCGGAGTTCACCGCCGGAGACATCAATGCGTTGATCGCGGCCAATCGAAAATCGCGTGGCACGGCCTTTGTTCGCATCGACGGCAATGTCGGGCAGGTCCAGTTGTCCATTCCGCTGAAAAGATTCGACCTTCCATTTCGAAATGCATTTGGTCTGGGCGATCGGTATTTGAACGCATCTGTCACGATGGTAGCACCGCCGGGAACCAACGCGAACAACGTGCAGCTGAGCGCGGTGACAATCAACGGTCACAGTCTCCCCACCGGTGTGCTGGACTGGCGATTACTCGGAGTCGGACAATCGCTGCGAAGTTACGTGATCAAATATGCCAGCCAGTATGGCGTAACGGGCGGAGAAATCAGCGATGGCAAAGTAATCCTGCACACCAGCGGCTACTAATTCTACTGCAGGATTTCCCGCGCAAAAACATTGAGCTGTCCATCTTCCCGCTTGCGCACCCCGGATCGGCTGGCGCAGCCTGCGCTTAGGGCTTGCGCGCGACGAGCTCAAAGCCGGCACTGA
This sequence comes from Verrucomicrobiota bacterium, assembly GCA_003218735.1. Lineage (GTDB taxonomy): Bacteria > Verrucomicrobiota > Verrucomicrobiia > Chthoniobacterales > UBA10450 > Udaeobacter. Next base: position 14,602 of record QHOJ01000009.1, on the reverse strand, counting down.
TCCCACTCTGGAATTCGTTAGGCAAGCTTTGCAGCTCTTGGAAGACCGCCGGCACTTTTGAGCGATCGGTCCACAAATCCGCCCATTCCCGCAACGTGGTTTGACCCGCCGCTTCGCGCGCTTCCTTTCCGCAGCTCGCTCCGACCGATTCCAGAACCTGGTTGAGCAGGAACGCGAGCATGAATGGCGCGGTAAAGTTTGGGCTCACGTGGCATTTTTCCACGTAGAAATCCTTGAACCAAGAGCGCACGCCATGTTCGGTCGCGTTGTAAAAATGAAATGGTGCTTCGTGGAGCGGTTGCAGGAAAGCTGTGTGGATCACCAGTGAACCGCCTTGTTTCAAGACACGCAAAATTTCGGTCGCAACGCGGCGCGGATTCTCCAGATGTTCGAAAACGTTGAACGCAAAAACGCAGTCGAAAATTCCATCACGAAACGGAAGGCAATGCGCATCGCCGACGACGTCAGTGTGGCGAAAGATCTTACGCTCGAATTCGATGCAATTCGAATATCGCGTCGCGGTCGCGCCAGCGCCGATGTTTAAGACAAACTTTTTGCCTTCGCGAAGAATCGTTTCGTACTCAACGCCGAGTGGATTGCTCTTGTGTTCTGCCGGAACAATCTGCACGGGTTCCGGCAAAAAGAGGGCAGTTTGATCGCGCATCTCAAAAGAGCCTGCGCAATTTTCGCACGTTAGCCGACCGCGCTCCGAATAAAGAGCGTTGCTGCATTGAGGGCAGGCCAGAATCGAAATTAGTCGCGGATTCATCGCTAGAGGCACGGCATCTGCCCTTCGCGCAATATCATAACTTCGGAGATGATCCTGCAAGACCGAAAGCACCTTGCTTTTGCAGATCAACTTTCATCCTGATCGCCGATGCGAACTCCCAAAATCATCTGCACCTCTGGACTGGCGATGGAGCGTTTTTCAAGAAGTCGGCAGCTTCGATGAAAGTCTGCCGGAAATGTTTGCCGATATCGATCTTTGTCTGAAAATGCGGCGGGCGGGTTACCTGATTGTTTACACTCCGTTTGCAAAGCTCTATAAACACGATCCGCGAGGAGTAAGATCGACATGGGTAATGAGGAGGATCATGCGCGAGAGATGGCCCGACGTTGTCCGGCCTGATTCTTGTTACAATGCAGATCTTTCTCGCGAACGTGCCGAGTTCTCGTTAGGAAATAAGCGGTTTTAGAAGATCGACATGAACAAAGGCGAAACAAATTTGTGGACAGGCGTGAGCGATGAGGCGCGAAATGGGCTCACTGCGCGCGATTATAAAGCAGGCTCTTTGGCGCAACGAGTCGCGCATTCCGGTATTGATGCCGGCGAGCTGGTCGTGGCGGCCCGGTCCAAGCCCGAGATAAAGCGTGTCTGGATTCCAGGCGTGGAGATTTTTTCTCGCACGATCCATCCCCAGCGTCACCGGGGAGCTTTCGGTGAATTTGTCCGACGAGATGAGGGGGCGCTGGCGAAAATCGGATTTTGGCCGAAGCAATGGTCGGCCGCGCGCATGTTTGCGTACAGCGCAAAAGGATTTCATGTGCATCCGCCGAGCATTCCGCCCGATACGACCGCCGAGAAATGGTTGCGACGTCTGTTCGTTTTTCGGCCGCAAAACTATTCGCTGCGCCGTTACGATGACGAGCAATGGGACGTCATGTTTTTTCTGCAGGGCCGCGCCGAGATGATTCTGTGCGATGTGCGCGCCGGTCTTTCCAAGCGCATCATGCGTTTCTTTGTTGATGGCGACAATCATCGCAGCAGCAACAACGTAGGTCTCGTGATTCCGCCCGGTGTTGCGCACGCTATTCGCGCGGAAGGATCGGAGGATGTGCTGATGGTTTATGGGACGAGCACAATTTTTACGCCCGAGTTCGAAGGCCGGATCGCGAGTGAGATTGAGACTGCGGAGCTGCCGAAATCATGGCAGAAATTTCTCTCGTTGTAGCGACGCTCTGTAAGCGCCGCACTTATTGGCGACAATTCGACCGACAATCATAGACCGCCGCTGCACGTAATGAGGAGACACTTCGATCCGGCTGAGCTGGAGTTAATGGATCGGCCGCAGCCGGTATCTTCTGAACTGGAGCAAGACCTGCGCAGTATCCGCCAACTCAATCGCTGGTTCGGCAGTCACCGGCTTGTTCGTCGTTTTGTCCGCTGCTGGATCAAACCCGGCGATAACGTACGCGTTGTCGACCTTGCAAGCGGCTCGGGCGATATTCCGCGACTAATTGTCGATTGCGCGCGAAAAATAGGGACGAGAGTCGAGATCATTGCGTTAGATCGACAATCAGCCACTCTGGAAATTGCGCGGAAATTAAGCGGCGATTATCCCGAGATTTCTTTCATCGAAGCAGACATCCTGAAATTCAAGCCGTCTGATGGTTACGACCTCGTTCTTTGCTCGCTCGCGCTTCATCACTTCAGCGACGAGGATGCCGTGCGTGTTTTGCAACGTTGTGCTCGTTTCCGACCTGCGGCGCGGCTGGCTCGGCATGATTGGAGTATGTCTTTTGACTGCGCTGATTTTTCGCGCGCCAATGACGCGGCACGACGCGCGGCTTTCAATGGCACGGGCCTTTTCCTTCGCTGAATTGGATGACCTCGCCCGGCGCGCGGGCTGGCAAAAGTTTGGGCACCAAAAGTTTCGCTTCGCGCGCCAGGCAATCTGGCTCGAAAAGCGAGACATTTAATTTTGTCTCTCGTGGCGATCATCCGGTCAGTTGGGGAGCCGGCGATTGTGACGACAAACGCCTTGAGTTCTAGCCCGCGAAGATGTACTAAAATTAACGTCGAAGAAAAAAGGCATTTATGCCGCTATTGAAACCAGACCCGACGTTTTACCCGTCACCGCGGTTGGCGATGCAGGCGCCGCCAGAGAAATATGCGTTCGTGGCGGCGTTAAATCCACCAGGCAGCAAACTCAACGATGCGCTGATGGTTGTAGATGTTGATCCTGACTCGCGCACCTATGGTCAACAGGTTGGCCAAGTTACAATGCCGGAGTTCGGTGATGAGTTGCATCATTTCGGTTGGAATGCATGCAGCTCGGCGCTTTGCCCGTATGCGCCGCACCCACACGTAGAGCGCCGGTACCTGGTTGTGCCCGGCCTGCGCTCGTCGCGCATTCACATCATCGACACAAAACCCAATCCGCGAAAACCCAAGATCGTTAAAGTGCTCGAGCCGGAAGAAGTTTTCGCGCGCGCTAATTATTCGCGTCCACATACGATTCACTGTGGTCCGGAAGGCATTTACGTGAGCACGCTCGGCGCGCCCAATGGCGACGGCCCTGGCGGCATTTTCATGCTCGATTGTGAAACGTTCGAGATTCTGGGCCAATGGGAAATGGACCGCGGACCGCAATTTCTTCATTACGATTTCTGGTGGCATTTGGGTTTCGACACGCTGCTGAGCAGCGAGTGGGGCACGCCGAACATGATTGAGAACGGATTGCAGCCGGACCTGCTTCTAGCTAGCAAATACGGCCATCAGATCCACGTCTGGGATCTGCGCCGACGGCGCCATATCCAGGCCCTCGATTTGGGAAAAGAGCAGCAAATGGTCCTCGAGATGCGTCCCGCCCACAACCCAACCAAGGCCTACGGCTTTGTTGGCGTGGTGGTTTCGCTCAAGGATTTGTCCGCGTCTGTCTGGCTCTGGCATCGCAACGATGGTGCGTGGGATTTGAAGAAAGTGATAGAAATTCCAGCCGAACCGGCCGATCCGGCAAACCTACCGCCGATGCTCAAGGATTTTAAAGCGGTGCCGCCACTAGTATCGGACATCAATTTATCGCTGGACGATAAATTTCTGTACGTTTCCTGCTGGGGGACGGGCGAGTTCTTACAATATGACGTATCCGACCCGTTCAATCCGAAAAAGACTGGCTCGGTGCGCATTGGCGGAATCGTCAATCGCACGTCGCACCCAAAGAAACCAAACCAGCCGCTGTCTGGTGGGCCGCAAATGGTGGAAGTGAGCCGTGACGGTAAACGGATCTATTTTACGAACTCGCTTTATGCCGCGTGGGATGAGCAATTCTATCCCGACGGCGTAGGTAGTTGGATGGTCAAACTCGAGGCCGACCCACAAGGCGGTATACGCTTCGACGAAAATTTTTTCGTTGAGAACGGCGATTATCGTGTTCACCAGATTCGCCTCGAAGGAGGCGATTCTTCCAGCGATTCGTTCTGTTTTCCGTGAGTGGGCTCTGGCCGTGGCTGACGCTGTGGGATGGCTATTTGCTGTTGGACTGGGATTGCAGGAACAGAAGCGCATAGCAGTTCTTCGTGCTCTGCCACCGATCGCTCTCGGACACGCGCTTTCCATCGCGACTATCATCGCGGCGGTTCTGCTGGCTCGGGTTACCGTGCCACCATTCGATCTGAAAATTGCTGCTGCTGCGATCCTATTTGCTTTTGGACTGTATCGCCTCTTTCGCTCACGTCACCCGAACTGGGTAGGGATGCGGGTTGGTTTCGGCGATTTAACTCTGTGGTCTTTTGTTATGGCATCGGCTCATGGCGCGGGTTTAATGTTAATCCCGTTATTTCTTAAATCAGCCCCACAGACGCTTGCGCCACACACGGCTCCAATGGCCTTGCACATGCACCCGACCTGCGGCCTCGAATTCTCTAACTTCAACACCCCTTCACTGCTGACGAGTTCAGTTGCAGTTCATACCCTGGGCTATCTCCTGGTAACGGGCTTGCTGGCGATGTTGGTTTACGAAAAGCTTGGTGTCGGAATGTTGCGCCGCGCCTGGTTCAACGTCGATTTGTTCTGGATGCTCGCCCTGATGGCCACTGGCGTATTGATCCTTTTCCTTTGATTTGGTGTTGTCGCCCTTGATAGATTTCGTTATTCACGGATTGCAGGCAATTAGGTAAAGCTGGCGCCGTGGAAATTCTCACTACCGTCGCCAGCGCCAGGTCATTGGCAAAAAACAAGCCTCGCGTGCTAGTTCCAACGATGGGGGCGTTGCACAAGGCACATTCGCAGTTGATTCGGATAGCGCGTGAGCGCGCCGGCACCGATGGCGAAGTGGCGGTGAGCATCTTTGTGAACCCGCTCCAGTTTGAACCGGGAAGCGATTACCAACGATATCCCCGTCCGGAACAAGCCGATGAAGATTTTTGCCGGGAAGCGGGAGTCAATCTTTTATTTAGGCCGCCGGTTGGGGAAATGTATTTTGATGATCGCTCCACATTTGTGGAGGAAACTTCTTTGTCGAGTGTTCTTGAGGGCGAATCGCGTCCGGGACATTTCCGTGGCGTCTGCACGGTCGTCGCGAAACTCTTCAACATTCTTGAGCCGGATGTAGCGGTCTTTGGCGAGAAAGATTTTCAACAACTCGCGATCATTCGACGGATGGTGCGCGATCTCAATTTCAAGATCGCGATCGTCGCTGTGCCGACGATTCGTGAAGGCGACGGCTTGGCTTGCAGCTCGCGAAATGAATATTTGAATCTCGAAGAGCGAAAGCAAGCCGCAGCTTTACGGCGCGCGTTGCTCGCCGCAGCCGAAAAGGTAAAAGCCGGCGAACAATCCGCGAAGGCAATTATCGATCTTGCGCGGCGGATGATCGGCGAAGCGTCGCTTGCCCGCATCGATTATGTCGATCTGGTCGATGCAGAAAACTTGCAACCGGTCGAGATCGTTAGGCCGAAGTCGTTGCTCGTCCTGGCGGTCTTTTTTGGTCGGACTCGTTTGATCGACAATATTCTGCTCGCGTGAAGGAATACGACTTCGTTGTCATCGGCAGCGGTATTGCCGGATTAAGTTTTGCGCTGAAAGCGGCGAAGCACGGATCGATTGCCGTGATCACGAAACGTAAAGGCGCCGACACAAACACCGCTTGGGCGCAGGGCGGAATCGCCTGCGTGATGAGCGACGAGGATTCATTCGAGCTGCACGTGCGCGACACGCTGGAAGCGGGCGCAGGCCTTTGTGACGAAAAGGTCGTCCGTACGATTGTGACGGAAGGACCGGCGCGAATTCAGGAACTTGTCGATTTTGGTTTGCAGTTCGACGAGCGCCAAACCATCGGGCAGCGCGAATTCGACCTAGCTAAAGAAGGGGGCCACTCAAAGCGTCGAATCCTGCACGTACGGGATGCGACCGGGAAAGAGATAGAGGGAATTTTACTGCGCGAGCTCGGCCGGTCCCGCAGTGGCGGGATCGATCTTTTGGAGAATCACATGGCGGTGGATCTGATTACCGCGGCCAAGCTCGGGTTCGCGGTAGAAGATCGCTGTCTTGGCGTTTACGTTCTGGATGAGAAAACCGGTGAAGTAGAAACAATTCGGTCGGACTGCATCGTGCTGGCGACCGGGGGTTGCGGCAAAGTCTATTTGTACACGACCAATCCGGATATCGCGACTGGAGATGGTGTGGCGATGGGATGGCGGGCGGGCGCTGCGATCGCAAACATGGAGTTCATGCAATTTCATCCGACGTGCCTTTTTCATCCCGAGGCAAAATCATTTCTCATTTCCGAGGCAGTGCGCGGCGAAGGCGGTATTTTGCGTAACCGTCGCGGCGAAGATTTTATGAAACGGTACGCTTCGCGCGGCTCGCTCGCTCCGCGCGATATTGTAGCGCGCGCGATCGACGCGGAGATCAAGCGCTCCGGCGCAAAATGCGTGTTTCTGGACATTACTCACAAATCGCCCGAATTCATTCGGGAGCGGTTCCCGCACATTTACGAGACATGTCTGCGATTCGGGATCGACATCTCGAAGCAACCAATTCCGGTCGTGCCGGCGGCGCATTATCAATGCGGCGGAGTTAAAACCGACGTAAATGGCGCGACGAGTTTGCGTGGTCTATATGCAATCGGCGAAGCGGCATGTACTGGATTGCACGGCGCAAACCGCCTTGCGAGCAATTCGCTCCTCGAAGGTCTTGTGGTGGCGCATCGCGCCGCGGCAGCTGTGCTGGAGGGGCAACGCCACGCACATCCCGCCGGAAAAATTGCGCTACCTGAATGGGAATCGGGCAACGTGCAGGACGTCGATGAGCTGGTTGTGATTTATCACAACTGGGACGAGATCCGGCGTCTGATGTGGGATTACGTAGGAATTGTGCGCACCGACAAACGGCTACAGCGGGCCAGTGCGCGGTTACGAAACCTTCAGCGAGAGATCCGCGAGTTTTACTGGAACTTCAAGGTGTCCGTTGACCTATTGGAGCTCCGTAATCTAGCGACAGTGGCAGCGCTCATTGTCGACTCCGCGCTGAGCCGACAAGAGAGCCGGGGGCTTCATTACACGCTCGATTATCCCGAGATGGAAGATCGACAATTCAAGCATGAGACCTTGCTCACCCGCTGAATGCGGGTCCGCCCTTCCCAGGACGTTTGAAAACTGGCGGGTCGGACCTGTTTTTAAAATGGAAAATGCCTTGCCTAAATGCATGTCATCAGATAGAAGGGTGGCGGCAGTTTTGCACATGAAGAGGCTTTTAGCGGTTTGTTTGACTCTGGTGATAGTGGGCGCGGCTAAAGGCGACGAACAATCGACTTCGCCATACGCAACTGCGGCGGATTTTGCCAAATACGCGATGAAACTTCGCGAGCAGGCGCTGCTCAAAGTCGAACCACAAGTTTTTGTACCAACAAGTTCGCGTCCTACGACGCAACGTTTCCCGTGGAAGACGAACATCGTGACCACGGTTTTTTGGGTTGGGGAACAAGCCGGGGGTAATAATCCGGTGCCGAATTTCAAGAGCTGCTGGGATGCGAATTGGACAGGCAGTTATGGCGGCTTCGATAATCCCGATTCATCGTCGCGACGCAATTACATTCCAGTGTCTTTTATCCCGCACCAAAATCCCTTCTACTGCGCGCTGCCGTACAACGACGTCACGCACGGTCAGTTCAAACCGGAAGCGCCGCTCGTCATCCCGTGGTTCAAACAGGCGTACACGGGACCTGGCCAATCGGTGTGCAAAGATCACTGGATCGCCATTCGAAAAGGCAACCGCACCTGCTACGCGCAATGGGAAGATTGTGGCCCTTTTCGCACCGATCATTTTCAGTACGTTTTCCAAAATGAGCGGCCGAAGCCGAATCTCAACCATGGGGCAGGCCTGGATGTTTCACCGGCCGTCCGCGATTATCTAGGGCTCGCGCCGACCGACGTAACGGATTGGCAATTTGTCGAAGTGCGCGACGTGCCTTCTGGTCCGTGGCGAAGCTACGGCGAAAACAATCACTTCGTCATTGCGCGCCGACAAACGGAAAGGCGCCTCGCCGAACGAACCTTGGAAGCCGCCAAGAAGTAATCGATCAAGCCGAACTTCCACGGCTTAATCGGGATGCGCCCAAAGAACCTTCACGAGCCTCCTGGCAATCGTGCTGGAGAAGGAGTTGCCGATCGTGCTGGTGCTGGAGTGCTCTCGCGCGTCTCAGCGGACGCCGGAGAGGGCTGTGGGACTGCCATGCGAATCAGTTCTGATACGGTGACGAATTTAAAACCTTTCGCCGCAAGTGCATCGAAAGTTGACGGCATGGCGTCGATCGTGCCCGGGTGAATGTCGTGGGACAACACGATTGAGCCCGGCCGTGTTTCTTTGAGAATTCGATTGCGAACTACAGACGGCCCCGGTCGTTTCCAGTCATACGGATCCACGTCCCAAAGAATGATTTGATATCCGAACTGATCGTGGATCCAACGTTTTTCGCGCGGCGTAATGGATCCATAAGGTGGTCGCAACAACGTCGGTCGCGAGCCTGTGGCGCTTTTGATTGCGTCGTCAGTTCGCTGGACTTGGCTGCGCACACCGTCGTCCGACATCTTCCCAAAATTAGGATGCGACCAACTGTGATTTCCGATTTCGTGACCTTCACGCGCGGCGCGCGCAACGATCTCAGAATGTTCTGCGACATTTTCGCCGATCACGAAGAAAGTCGCTTTAATCTGGTGAGCTGCGAGGATATCCAGCAGTTTCGGGGTAAGCGTCGCGCTGGGGCCATCATCGAAAGTCATCGCGATGTAGGGGCCATCGACGTGGACAAAACTGAAGGTGATACCAGATTCCGCTAAGGTATCGCGGCTGTTCTTTTCCGGAACCCGCGCTGCAATTGGAAGTTCTGCTCGAAGCTGAGCCGCGACAAGGCCGACAAAACAAGAGAGAACCACACGGGAGACGGACATGAGCGAACGTGGCGAACGGATGCGTGTATTTACCAGAGGCCGACAGTTACGCAAGACGCGACGCGGAAGAAGTAAAAGCGGTGAAATAACAGCGGACTTCTGCGTTGCAACGAAATGAACGCGTACTCAGCCTTTGCGCAATTTCTCCAGCTCCGCGATAAATGCTGCCAGACCGTCGGGGAAGTAGCCGTCGTACTGCCAAAGCTTTTGCCCGTCGCCGTTGAGCACGACGATCGTGGGAAATCCTTCAATCTGATATTGCTGCGCCAGTTCTTGATTCTGCTTCCTTAGCTCGGGGCTTTGCGGCTTCGCGCGCGGAAAATCTACCTCCAACAGTACGAGATTTTCACGCGCGTAATTTTCAAACTGCGATTGCGAGAGAATCTCCTTTTCCAATCTCTTGCACCAACCGCACCAGTCCGAGCCGGTGAAATCTAATAACAGAAACTTGTTGCTCGTTTTGGCTTCTTGCTGCGCTTTCTTGTAATCGCTGAGCCAACTGGACTCAGCCGGTGCGAGCGGCGCAATCTTTGGCCTTGAGCGCGAGCAGCCGGGAAGGAAAAGGAAAATACAGGCTGCGGCAGCGAGAAAAATCAAATGATGGTTTTTCACACCGCCAATCTCGACCAGACGATAACCCGGCGCAAGGGACGGCAAAACGAACCGTCCCTGCGAGAATTATTCCTCTATTCTGTTCGGAAATAGCCCGACGTCGAAACACCGGGCTACAAACGAATCATGAGATTCTAACGCAGATGCCCAGAGACGAGCTTGGTCATCTCGAACATGCTCACCTGGCTCTTGCCGTTAAATACCGGTCGGAGGTTGTCGTCCGCGTTGATCATGGTTCTTTTCTTTTTATCCTGACAACCGTGTCTCTTGATGTAGTTCCAAAGCTTTTTCGTAAGCTCGGAACGTGGTAGCGGCGTCGACCCGACGATTGCAGAAAGTTTCTCATCAGGTTGAACCGGTCTCATGAAGGCGGGATTCGGTTTGCGTTTAGAAGGTTTCTTTTTGGTTTTCGGCATGGACGCTGATTAACGTTTCGCTCGCAAGAGGGCAATACTAATTTTAATGAAATGAGAAATTTTTTTGCTAGGCTGCCCGGCGGACCGCCAGCGCCGCCAGGTCATCGGGCAAAGTATCTTTGCCATTGTCTGGTGCCGCTTGGTTTAATATTCCCCTGAGAAGCGCATCCGCACTCGTCGCGGAGTGATTGAGCATTTTCGCCAGCTGCTCTGGAGTTAAACGGACTCGATCGCCTTTAGCCGCACCAAACAAACCATCCGTATAAAGGAGAAAAGCGTCGCCCAAGTTAAGATCGACAATCGTTTCCGTAAATCTAGGATGTTCAATCAAACCCAATGGAGGGGCGATCGATGCGATCGACTCCGTGCCGCCGCTGCGGCGCGCCATCAGGAGCGGAGGATGACCCGCACCCACGACGCTCGCGCGCCCGGTTAACGGGTCGAGCGCAATACACATAGCGGTCATAAAGGAACGTGCGCCGAAAATACTGCGGAAATCGTTATTTACCGCTTCCATTACCCTGGCTGGCGTATCGTTTTCCACGCTGCCATGATGAAAAAGAAGTTTTGCCAGGGTGGTAAGGAGCGCGGCAGCAGCTCCGTGACCGGTGCCGTCGGCAATCCAAAACAACATCCGGCCATCTTTCATTTGTAGCCAACCGTAAATATCACCTCCCACTTGGATGACGGGTCGATAACAGGCGGCAACTTCCCATCCTGGCAACTTCGGCGGCTTTTGTGGAATCAAGGACTGTTGCGTCAAGCGGGCGGCAGCCAGATCACGCTCAAGACTGTAGCGCCATTCTTCAAGCTCATCGTTTTGCCGCTCTAATTGGCGCCGCATGGAGCGCAGGCGAAGCTGAGTTTCAATTCGTGCCCGCAACACTGCGGCATTGATCGGCTTAGTTACAAAATCGTCCGCGCCAGCTTGCAAGCAACGCACTTCGCTTTCTTCGCTGCCGTGCCCTGTCAACATAATCGCAGGGATCTGCGCGACTGCCGGATTACTATCCGAGCGAAGGCGTTTTAGCACCTCAGCGCCATTTAGCCCGGGCATATCGAAATCAAGCAGAAGAAGCGAAGGCTGCTTGGCGTGAATAAGTTCCAACGCCTTGGTCCCCTCGTCGCACTCACGGCACTCATAACCGTTGGACGCCAGCAGTTGGACCAGGATTTTGCGACTCATGGTGTCGTCGTCTACGACCAAAATCTGTGTACGAGAGTTCTTCGACATGCTTTCTTTGGATTCGGATGAAAAGCGCCTCCTTATTGTATTCATGCCAATCTTTGCCAAAGCATCGGAACTTGGGATTAATTACAGGCAAGGGAAGGAAGCTCAAGGCGCGGACCCCAAAACGCATTCAAGTTTGCTTCTCGATTATGTCAGCGCCAGCAGCGAACTTTCGGATAAAACGATTTAGTGATTGGCAACGACTTGGGATGCAGATACGTTTGGCGCAGCATTCCCAGTTTATGAAATTGTCACTGTCGCTCGCCCTGCTCACCGCCTTCTTTATTTCCTCGTGCAGTGAAGAGCCGCCGCCGCAACCTGCCCGCCATTCACCTGTTCCAACGGCTGCGCCGACGAAAGTAGCAAAGGGAGATTATCCGTACGGAATTCCTGTTCCCGGCAAACCGCACCTCGTGGAAAGTCCGTTTTCGCCTGGAAAATACGTGGACGTGGAAGGATTCCCTCCAGGCACGGAAGTAAAGGATCCCTACACAGACAAAATCTTTCTCGTCCCGTAATTACGCCACCGCCCGTCGCGCCTGGCCCGTTGATCTGAAGAACCCTTGGATTTTGCCTCTCCGGGAAGGGACGCTGGACAACTTCGTCTTATACCCGATGATGGTCTTCGCCGAATGAGGCGCTCCCCTCCTACGAAAAATTTCACAATTCGTCTATGGAATTACGGATCAAACGGGCACCTCGAATTGACATCGAGATCACCGTTCCAGGTGATAAAAGCATTTCGCACCGCGCGGTAATCATTGCGGCTTTGTCCAATGGCATGTGCACCCTCCGGGGGTTTCTCCCGAGCGAAGATTGCATGCACACGGTCAATGCAATGCGCGTTCTCGGTGTTAAGATCGAACAATCTGGGCCGGACACGCTAATCATCCATGGAAAAAGGCGCGTACTGGCGCCGCCCCAAAAGCAAATCGATTGCGGAAATTCCGGGACGACCATGCGACTCCTTGCTGGTCTGCTCGCAGGTCAGACATTTGAGAGCCGCCTCGTGGGGGACGCCGGGCTCTCTCGACGTCCCATGGACCGTGTGATCGCGCCGCTTCGACAGATGGGCGCAAACATTCTCGCTGAAGGTCCGGAACAGACGCCACCGCTCCGCATCCGTGGCGGCTCCTTGAGGGGAATTCACTATCGACTGCCGATTGCGAGCGCGCAGGTCAAAAGCGCATTGCTCCTGGCGGGTCTGTTTGCCAAGGGCAAAACCACTATCGAGGAGCCTTCAATCACGCGAAATCATACTGAACTAATGCTGAATTATTTTCTCGTGCGCACGGCAAAAAATGGCAATGGCGGCGTCAGTGTCTTCGGGGAACAAGTTCCGGAGTCCCGCGATTTTACTATTCCGGGTGACATTTCCTCCGCAGCCTTTTGGCTGGTCGCGGCGGCGGCCCAACCGCGAGGTCATCTTCTTGTGCGCGACATTGGTTTAAACGATACGCGGACGGCGTTACTCGGCGTACTGTTGCGAATGGGCGCGCAAGTGCGCGAAGCCGTCGAAGATGTCGGTCAGCTTGAACCGAGAGGAGTCGTTGAGGTCACAGGCGTCCCGCTCAAGGGCACCGTTATTCAGGGCAAAGAAGTGCCACAACTGATTGACGAGTTGCCGATAATCGCAGTAGCCGGTGCCTTGGCAAATGGCACAACGATCATTCGCCATGCCCAGGAATTACGTCTGAAAGAAAGCGATCGCATTGCCGCGATCGCGCACAATTTGCGCACCATGGGCGCGCAGGTTGCCGAAATGACTGATGGTCTCGAAATTCATGGTCCTGCTACCCTGCACGGAGCACGTGTGGCGAGTTTCGGCGATCATCGCGTTGCGATGGCGTTTGCCATTGCGGGTCTCTTTGCAGATGGCGAAACGATTGTTCAGGACGCGGACTGCGTTCGTGAATCTTATCCGGGATTCGATGTAGTGCTTGAAAAGTTCACCAATCCGAAGCGGATGCAGATGAGCACGCCAGTTATCGGCTCGTTAACTCCTGCCCCGGTCGAGGAAGCATGATTGGCAAGCAGACATTTGCCTGCGTGCCTTTGGGCGCTTGCCCCGCATCTTTCCGACACATTAATTTCGGACATGGGGAAAGATTCTTATCGCGTCGTTGCGATTGATGGCCCGGCCGCTTCCGGGAAGAGCAGTGTCGCTCGCGAGCTTGCGCGGCGACTCGGGTTTGCCTTAGTGAATTCAGGTGCGATTTATCGCGCGATCACCTGGCACATCCTTCAAAACGGGATAAATCCTGGCGACACAGTGCGCGTCACCCAAGCTGTTGAGTCAGCCAGGATTGCTTGCCATCTTGAGAATAACGAGTCGCGCGTCTTCATCGACAACGTCAATCCAACGAATTACTTGCGCGAGGATCGAGTGAATGAAGGTGTTTCCCGCGTCAGCACCATTCGACGTATCCGCGAAATTGTAGTCAACAAAATGCGCCATTATGCACGCAGCCACGACCTGGTTGTGGAAGGCCGCGACATTGGCTCAGTGGTTTTTCCAGACACGCCCTACAAATTTTACGTCGACGCTTCGCCTGACGTACGCCTTCAGCGCCGCCTCGCGCAAGGACAGCGTGACGAAATCGCTGCGCGCGATCATGCCGATTTCTCACGCCTTGCGTCGCCGCTCATTGTTGCCGACGACGCGCTTGTCATCGATACCTCGCATCTCACGATCGAAGAAGTCGTTGGGAAAATCATCGCGCAACTGAAGCTCAAAGGGCTGGCGCTTTAACGCTTTGCCGTTTTACGGCTTGAAACCATGAATCCCTACTACTGGATCGGCTACCATCTTTCGCGCCTGATCGGGCGGCTGTTTTTCCGGCTACGTATAATTCATCGTGAGCGGATCATTCAAACCGGTCCGGTAATTCTGGCGATGAATCACCAGAGTTATCTCGATCCACCGCTTGCCGGTATTACATGCGATCGCGCGATCTATTTTCTGGCGAAGAGGACGCTCATCGATGTGCCGGTGCTCGGCTGGCTTTTGCCCAAGCTGAACGTTATCCCAGTTAACCAGGAAGGGATCGACCGCAGCGCACTCAAGGCATTAATTCGTGTTCTCAAGTCCGGGAACGCAGCCTTGGTTTTTCCGGAAGGCGCGCGGACGCTCGACGGCGATTTGCAGCCCGCTCAGCCTGGGCTGGGACTCGTG
>QHOJ01000246.1 GCA_003218735.1 Verrucomicrobiota bacterium | reverse complement strand
CACTAACTTTTTATCGATTTTCCAATCGACAGGGATCTGAAAGGAGTTCGTGTTCACGACAAACTTCCCCAATCTCGTCTTAAAATCCTCAATTAAACGAGGACTCCAAGGTGCAAATGTTAGATTGATGCTTGTAGGCGGCAAGGCCAGCCACATACTTCCCTTTCCGGTGGATGGTAGGTACGTTCCAGGAAATTTTCGACTCCAGTTCCGGAAATTCGGCAAGAATGAAATCAATGACGGGCCTGAGGATCCTTGCTTTCGTAGAATGCCTGTCCGGCTCGGACTCCAGTGAGGCTAAATAGTCCTCAACTGAATTGAATTTTGGGGGATTTCGTTTCTTTCTGACTGCCTTTTGTGGGTCCTTTATTCATAAAGTGTGTTCAAGCGCCTACCGATAAAGGTCAGTCACTCCGAAGGCTTTCGCGAGTTGGCTTCACTGCATGGATAGGCCCGATCACTTTGACTGTCGCGCCCGGATCACCAACCAAATCTTGCGCGCGATGAAGAGCGCGACCAGACCCAGGAGAGCTGTGCCGTATCCAGAGAGATAAATCGCAGCGAGCCACAGCGCGACGGCAATGATCGCGAAGACTATACCTGCGTACATCCAAAATCCCGAAAGGATAAGTACAGGAATAGAGACAAACCGAGCAACGGGGGCGTAGTTCGGGAGTTCTGCAAACGGACTATAAACATAACCGATTATCGGAATGGCAAAGATAAGGTGAATCCAGCGAAGAATCGAACGTTTGGTGGCATTACTCATTTGAGTCATTTACTCCCTTATCGGATGCAGTAGAAGCACCTCATAAATCCATACCGCCTTCGAATCTTCCCTCACCTGGCGCTTCGCGTACTGTTTCCCGCCCCGATTCCCAAGACACCCGCGACCTGTGTCCTCCTCTCCCTTGGGGAGAGGATTGAGGTGAGGGCGCCTGGACCTGCAGTGACATCTGTAGATCGCTTCTAATCATTCAATCCCTTTCCCTTGAGAATTTGCCGCATACATTTTTCCACCCGAGACTCCCGAGTTTTGGATTGTTTGGCCCGAGAAAAATAAAGGATGTATCCTCTTTGCCGCCCCGGCGTCAATGCTGCAAAAGCAGCTTTTAAGGCAGGGATTTCATCCAATTTATTTTGAAGTTCTTCAGGAATAGGTTCTGGGTTCTTGTTGAAATTCACTTCCAAACCGGCTTTCTCCGCTTCTATAGCTTCATGAATATAGGCTTTCAGGATCGGTTCCATCTCGAGTAGTTCGCGAACATTGGTGAACGGAATCCGGCGTGCCGCCTGCCAGCCAAATTTTTTAAGAATACCCTTGGCATCATTTAACAAGGCACCTTTGCAAAACAAAAGCGCACAGAATTCTTTAAATCCCTGTATTATAACTATGTTACTTTTCTGAAACGTGTAACAAGGCTTGCCCCACTTCAATTCTTCGGTCAGCCCACAGTCGAGACTGATCCTCCTCAATTTCTCCATTTCTTCCCGCCACTTTTTGGCTTTTCTTAAATATCCATCAACCTCAGGATTCATTTTATTCATTTATTGATACTCGGAAATAGAGTGAGCCTATATCTGCTTACAATTTCTTTTTCTAGTTTGGCGCTGGCTCGGGTAATCCAACAGATGTGGGTCGTTTCTTCATGAAGTGTGCCTAGCGAGCAGCGCGTCAGCCGCGAAAGCGGGGGCGTCCCTCTTGTGACTTCCTGGTTCGGCCGCGCGGTTCGTCGGTTGCAAGCGCTTGTCCGGCCAGCGTCTCGCCGCCACCGGGCTCAGAGAGCGCACTAATCGTGACGTAGTATCCGTCGGGATCCCGAAGTGAAAACTCCCGTGTTTGAGTGTTCGGGTTCAGGTGCGGCTCCTCTTCGAATCGGGTGACGAGGGCGTGTGCCCAAGAACAAGAGGAGGCCGTTGCCAGGCGACGCCTTTTCCGGACTCATCAAGGGAGGATGGTGGTGCGGAGGTCTCGTTGTTGCTTTCTTTGGAGCATCGCCCCACTGGTGGAGGCAGAGCAAGACGGTTCCATCCGTATCCACGATTTGACCAAAGTCGTCATGGCCCGGAGGCGTCTCAGGCTGGCCGAAGAGCGACTGGTACCATTTGAAACTACCGGCAACGTCGCTTACGCCGATGATTGTCCACGTGCGCTTCATCGCAGTTTCGCTGTCGCCTAACGAGACAGAGATAATCCACGGCTAGCGTTGAACGACATTACGGCGGGAGTGCGCGAGCGCGAACACGCGAATCGCACCAGGGGAGCCGGGAATCTGCATGAAATCCAGGCGGCGGCGAGCCTTGCTTTCATTTGATCATTCATAATTTTTCAATCGTCCTTGCCGCACAGCAGCCTG
>QHOJ01000262.1 GCA_003218735.1 Verrucomicrobiota bacterium | reverse complement strand
GCTCGGGATGCCAACCTTCGCCGGAAAATCCTTTGACGCTTTTGCGAGAAATCGCTGCGTAAAATTCGATCAGTGGTTCGCCGCGCTCGACCGGCGCGTCGGATCCGCCCGGGATGATGCAGCCGGACTTAATTAAACTCTGCCATTCGTAAGCGCCGGCGAGGCGGTTCATTCCGAGCCGCGCCGGCGCGAAAAACAAATCACTGATCGCATGCGACGGTTGCATCGACGGGATCACTCCGAGTTTGGCGAACCGCGGCAGGTCGGCAGGATCAACAATCTGCGCGTGCTCGACGCGCCAGCGGGGACCGCGAATTTTTCGCTCGCCGGGCGGCACCGCGTTAAAGGCTTGCTCGTAAAGACCGAGGATCACGCGGTTCGTGCGATCGCCAATCGCGTGTGTCTCGACTTGAATACCGCGGCGCAAGGCTTCCTCGAACATCGGTTTCAGCTCTTCGGGTTTTTCGGTGAGGAGCGCGCCGTCAAAGATCACTTTGAGCGTGCGTTGCGTGAAGTGGTGATCGTAATCGTTGATGGCCGCTCCTTCTTTCAAAAATCGCTGTGCATCTTCCCCCGGTCCATAAACCGCGTTGATAAAGCGCAGTTTTACTTTTCCCCCATTGAAACATTTTCGAATTATTTTGATGTCGTCTGCATAGCTGCCGGCGTTTTGAATTTCACACCAGCCAAGTTTGATCTCGCGATTCACTCCGAGAAGGAACGCCTGCTCACGCTCAGCTTCAGTCGGCTTCGGAATATTCTTCGCCACCAAATCCTGCGCCCTATCGAGTAACATTCCGGTCGGTTCACCGGTCGAGTTGTCTTTCAAAATTTCGCCACCGAAAGGATTTGGCGTCTTCTTGCGGATCTTCGCAATCTTCAGCGCCGAGCTGTTCGCGATTGTGGCGTGACCGTCCGCGCGGGTGAGAAATACGGGATTGTCGGGTGCGATTGCATCGAGATCTTGCTGCGTTGGAAACCGTGGCGGTTTCCAAAATGTTTCGATCCAGCCGCGGCCAGTGATCCATTTGCCGGGAGAAGTTTGCGTGACGCGCGTTTTCACTTTGGCGAGAAAATCTTCGCGCGTGTTCGTCCCTTCGAGATTCAAATTCATCTCGCGCTCGCCAATTCCGAAAATGTGGCAATGCGAATCGGTCAGGCCGGGCACAACCGTTTTGCCGCCCAAATCGACAATGCGTGTTTCATTGCCGCGAAAGTTCTTCACGTCTTCGTTTGAGCCGACAAAGACGATCCGCTGACCTTTGACGGCGACCGCTTCGGCGTGCCGTTGACGCTCATTTACGGTATAGATATTCCCGTTAACAAAAATGAAATCGGCATGTTCAGCGGCATTCACGGCTTGAAGTGAAAAAGAGAGAAAAAGGAGAATGCTGCGCAACATGCCATGAGAAATCTGCGCTTTCACTTGACGCGTTGGCGAAGTTTTGACGTGATGAAGTTCGTAATTCTGCGGCTTTCCGTATTGAAGGGGGGAGCCGCCCAAATTTTCATGAGCCAAATCTCGATCCACGAATTTTCTTTGCCAATGCAATCTCGATTCATAGAGTTGCCCTGGCTGTTCCCCGGCAATCAACCTCAACATTTCCGGCGTTTGAACGAAGCACATCCTGACCTCAAACTTGACCCGTTTTTAGTTTGGCAGCTGTCGGTCTGCGCAGCCCGGCTCGGCTAACATTCATGGCGAATTTCTTTCCACGCTGGACGAACTGGCTGCCGCTTAAGATCGCGATCTGTGGCGTGCTGATCGTGTGCGGGTTGACCGCGGGCACATGGTATTACGTGACGCCAAAATACACGCGGGTGAGATATGAACCGATCCAGCCGGTGCCTTTTCCGCATGATGTTCATGTGTCGCAGCTGGGAATGGATTGCCGTTATTGCCACAGCTTTGTCGAGATGGCGGCGCATTCGAATCTGCCCAACACGCAGACCTGCATGAACTGCCACACCCAGGTGCAGAAAGACAACCCGAAACTTGAGCCAGTGCGGGCGAGCTGGAAAACCGGCAACCCGGTCGAGTGGGTGCA
>QHOJ01000273.1 GCA_003218735.1 Verrucomicrobiota bacterium | reverse complement strand
CCGCTCATGACGAAGCAGTTCGCGGCCGAAGGGGAAGGTTTGCTCTATCTCGATTTTGCTGCAGTCCGGTTCAGCGATCCGGAAGAGCGGCTTTCGCAGCTCGCGCTATGGGTGATCGAGGCTGAACGCGGGAGACATCCGTACGGCTTGCGTCTTCCAACCGCCGAGATCGCGCCGTCCCATGGTGAGTCGCATTTTCATCGGTGCTTACGGACACTCGCCTTGTTCAAGTGAGAGCATTTCGCAAAAGAGACAGGCGCATTCCCCGGCGGCCACTTCTGTGGCTCGCGGCCGCCCTGCTTTTCACGTTGCCGCCGATGTTCGGCACCCTCGCAA
>QHOJ01000272.1 GCA_003218735.1 Verrucomicrobiota bacterium | reverse complement strand
CGCATTTCTGCTTGTGGCACTGATCCAGTTTCATCGTGGATCGGCACCCGGCGCTCTCTGGCCGCCCGTGCTTACGGCATGCAAGCTCCTCGCCCAGGCGTTCCCGCTCATCATCTTGCTGTTTCTTTTATTTCCGCGAGTAACCACCGGATTTCGATTTCAGATCGCGCAACCGGGCTCGACGGCCGGCGGTTTTTCGGATCGGCTTTTCCCGGGTAGCGTTGCATCACTCGCGAACTCTTCGAACGTGGCTTTCCACGCGGAATTCCCTGACGACAGGATACCGCGGCTAGCGGCTATGTATTGGCGCGGCGCCGTCATGTGGCGGGGCGAAGGTTTGGAATGGCGCACTCCTGTTACACCTGCGTCAATTCCTCGCTCAGCCCGGCAGGCACGCAAGGGTCAAGCAATCCGACAGTGGATTATGATTGAGCCGCATGGTGGCCGCTGGATGTTCGCGCTGGATTCGCCGTCTGCGCCGCCTTCGGATGCAACGCTCGTGACCGGCAATTACCTGCTGAGCGATCACCTGATTCGAAAACCGCGTCGATACGAAGTCATATCTTTTTCCGGAATTTCCGAGCGAGAACTCCCACCGAGCGAACGCAAGAAACTACTGGAAGTGCCGCAGTGGATTAGTCCGGCGGTGCGCGAATTGGCGCAATCCTGGACTGCTGCGATCGCCAGCCCTCGCACCGTGGTAAACAGCGCGCTACGGTTTTTTCGCACCCAAGGCTTCCGCTATTCCCTTTCACCGGGCGAATACAAAAGGAACGATCTCGACGAATTCCTTTTCCGTCGCCGCGTCGGTTTTTGCGAGCACTACGCCGCCGGCTTCGCCACCTTGATGCGATTGGCTGGAATTCCAGCGCGCGTCGTCGTCGGCTATCTGGGCGGCGAGTACAACGAATTCGGCGGGTTCTTTGTCGTGCGGCAAGCGGATGCACATGCCTGGTGCGAGGTCTGGCTTCCGGAGACCGGCTGGGTAAGGGTCGATCCGACGAGCGTGGTCGTGCCTGAGCGTGTCAACCTCGGGCTCGCTTCTTTTCTCGACCCCCGGGCCACTTCAGGCCAGACGAGCAACAATGCCTTCGCGAGGAATCTCGTGCATCAACCAATATTTACCATGGTCCGGCTTGCCTGGGACACACTCAACTACGCGTGGGACACTCGTGTTCTTAGTTTCGATGCTGAGGCGCAGAAATCATTCGTTGCCGAGACTGGGATCGCCGACAGCACACCGGTCTCGCTCATCATTCGAACACTGTTTATCGCTTCCGCTCTTCTCCTAACTTACGTCGCATGGATGTGGTGGCAGACGCGCTCGCGCAGAGATCGCGTCAAGGCATTGTACGAGCGTTTTTGTCGCAAGACAGCCCGCCTTGGCGCGCGGCGGGACCCATGGGAAGGCCCATCCGATTTCTCGAATCGCGCCGCACACCTTCTACCTAACGAGTCCAACCGGATTCGACAAATCTCGAGTGCGTATATCGCGCTCCGCTATTCGGCCGAACCCACTCCGTCCGTTCTCGACCAATTTGCCAGGGAAGTAAACGCGTTTGTCATCGCCCCGCCGCACGGATCTCGAAGTAGCGGACGCGTTCGGAGGCCGTAGGTGACTCGAGCGCTCCGCGCTCGTCAACTCTCAACCTTCTGTTTCGAGATATTTCTCTGGAATCGGACGCTCAGTGCTTTCGTGCTGCCAGTAAATGCTCACGATCCACCAACGACTCTCATCGTAGAACAAC
>QHOJ01000008.1 GCA_003218735.1 Verrucomicrobiota bacterium | reverse complement strand
ATCCATTGGTAGCCGACCAGGGTCTGGATGATGTCCGTATCGGTGTCGCGCGAACGGGAAACCAGTTTTCCTGTTCCGTACTTCTCGTCGAAGTACTTGCGAATTTCACCCATCCGCTGGTTGTAACGTTCGATCGTCCAGTCTGGATATTCGTATTGCAGTTCCACTCCCAGGAGCGCCCTCTCCTTGAAGCTGAAGAGCGTGCGCTTCAATCCGGGGTGAACGAGGCCTTCCACAGTCCAGACCTCTCGGTTTTCCTTTTTCTCGCGCGATACGATTTTTGCTTTCGCGCCATACAGCACCGCTTCGACCCGCGCCATAGAATCGTTCCAACGAAAGCCGAACGGCGGCAGTAGCTCTTCGACAGCTCCCGCGGATGACACAGCGAGACAGAAAGCGACGAACCCCGCTGGAAAAATTCGGCTCATTACCTGGCTGCCGTTAAAGTTGACGACGCAATTCGCTTTTGGTGCATCATTTCAGTTCGCGCCGTATTCATTTTCGATCAACAGAGCCTTCTGACAGGCCTTCCGAAGGCGGCAAAAATGCGCGCGCGCGTCAATTCGGTCAACTCGTTGCGGCATCGCAGTAATTTCGGAGTCAACTGTGCGCGTGGAGAACCGGGTTGGTCTTCTGAGGCACTGTCATTTTGATTTTTCAGTCAAGATTTTTCTTTGTGCGACGAAAAATAAAATTCAGTTTTTTTCTTGTCGAACTCGCCGCAGATTTCTAATCTCCAGCCCGCTGGCAGGGCGAACAGGGAATCGATGTGAATAAGATGTGAACATTTCCGAGAAACTTCTAGCAGTGAAAATGACCGACGCCCCAATCTCCACAGACAAACGATTTCACTCAGACGCCAATCCCGCGATACTCCGGCGACGACTGAACTGCAAACAAAGCATTTTGCCCTCGTATTTCGGCACTTTCGGCAAGTTTCCCCGGCAATTTCTGTCCGAATCGAGGGGGGCGACAACCGATTCTCGCCTCTGGTTCGCCAGCCGATTTTCCCCGGTATCTACCTTTGTGGCGATTGTTTAACGCTGTTAACAAGTCGCTATGGATAAGAAATGTACTCAACTGTGGCAGCGATTGGCCGCCACGTTAAAATCACAGGTGAGTGCCGATTCATTCAAGCGCTGGTTTTCCGCCGTTGAATTGGTTGAGGCCAGTGATAAATCGCTCACCTTCTGCGTTCCCAACAACATCTATCAATTTTGGATCGAGAGTAATTATATGGCTGCCCTGCAAAACGCCATTATTACGGCCGTGGGTGGCCCGCGCAGCATAAAGTTTTCTTCTCCTTCGGGAGTTGCGGCCCAAATGCCAGTGGAAGATATCATTGCCCTAAAAGAAATTTCACCAGACTCCCAGCGCGTCGCCAAAGCGGCAGCGACCGTGGCCGGGCTCAATCCGCGAAACACATTCGAATCGTTCGTGGTCGGCCCGAACAACGAGATTGCGCACGCCGCCAGTCTTGCGGTCGCGCAGACGCCGGCGCGCACCTACAACCCGCTATTCATTTACGGCGGCGTCGGTCTCGGCAAGACGCATTTGATGCAGGCCATTGGCCAATACGTCTGGGCGAAGAAGAAGAATACGAAAGTTATGTATCTCTCCAGCGAATTGTTCATCAATGAGTTCATCGACGCGATCCAGCACAGTAATCTGGTCAAATTCCGAAAGCGTTATCGCCAGGCCGATCTCCTCTTGATCGACGACATCCAGTTTCTCGGGGGCAAAGAGCGTTCCCAGGAAGAATTTTTTCACACGTTCAACACGCTTTTCGACGGGCATAAGCAGATCGTGCTCTCCAGCGATCGCCCTGCTTCGGAGATCGCGAATTTGGAACACCGTTTGGTTTCGCGTTTCGAGTGGGGACTCACCGCCGAGCTTCAGCCGCCGGACATCGAAACGCGGATGGCAATCTTGCGAAAAAAAGCGCGCACGTTGCAGATCAAGCTGCGGGATGAAGTTTTCGAGTTTATCGCCAATCGCATTCGTTCGAATGTGCGTCGTCTCGAGGGCGCGCTCATGCGCGTCGCCTCCTTTGCGTCACTCAGCGGAAAAGAGCTCACACAGGAAGTTGTCGAACATCTGCTGAAAGACATCCTGCAGGAAGAAGGACGGCATTCCATTACGATCGAACAAATCCAGCGGCGCGTGGCCGAACATTTCGATGTGCGGGTGGCCGATATGACGAGCAAACGGCGCCCGGCCAGCATCGCGTTTCCGCGGCAGGTCGCGATGTATTTGGCGCGTGAACTTACCAAGGCGTCGCTTAACGAAATCGGGGAGGCATTTGGCGGACGCGATCACGGTACCGTGCTGCACGCCTGCAAACTGGTGAAGAGGCGCATGGGCGAGCAGGACAATATTCGGCAGACGATATCCTTTATCGACAGTTCGTTGCAAAGATAGGGGTGATTGCTCAATCGCCCCGGGCAGTTCCGGTGAACGCCCTCACGTCTTTTGTCGATCTTGGCGCTTACGACTTTACGGTTGCCGAATAAAATCGAAAGCCTTACATCTTAAGCGCTCCTTTCCATCATGAAATTCAGTGTCACAAAAGAAAAACTGCTTGAAGGTCTGCAACAGGTCCAAAACGTAGTCAGCACACGCACCACTCTTCCGATCCTTTCCAACGTCTTGTTACAGGCAAACGGGAACGACGTTCATCTCACCACGACCGATCTCGATGTAGGTGTGCGGGGCAGTTTCGAAGCGGAGGTAGAAAAGGAGGGCGCGACCACGCTGCCGGCGCGTCGTCTCTTCAACATCATTCGTGAACTGCCTTCCAGTGAAATTCGGATCGAAGTCGATGGAAAGAACGCCGCGTCCATCCGAAGCGGACAAAGCTTTTTTAAAATTCTCGGCTTGCCCGAAGAAGAGTTTCCGCCGTTGCCGAAATTCGAAGACGCAAAAGTCGTCACGATTCGCCAGAAGGATTTGCGCGATGGCTTGCGCAAGACTTCTTATGCCATCTCAACCGACGAGACCCGCTACGTGCTGAACGGCGTTCTTTTCAGTTTCAAGGACAACAAACTCACGCTCGTGGCCACGGATGGCCGGCGGCTCGCCATGCTCGACCTCGAACTGGAATTTCCGCGCAGCCACGAAACCGACATCATCGTCCCGACCAAAGCGGTCACGGAGTTGCAGCGGCTGCTTACCGACGACGGCGACGTGAAAGTGAGCATGGGCAGCGGACAGATTGCATTTGATCTGAACAAGACGCTGCTCGTCTCCAAGTTGATCGAAGGCAATTATCCAAATTACAAGCAGGTCATCCCATCGGAAGCCAAGGAGCGCGTCACACTCGAGCGCGAGACGTTTTTGAATTCCTTGCGACGCGTCTCGCTGCTGGCAAGCGACAAATCGAACTCGATTAAGCTGAACTTCAGCAAGAATAATATCGATATCACCGCCAACACTCCGGAGGTCGGCGAAGCCAAGGAATCGCTCGCCGTCGTTTACAAAGGCCGTGAGTTTTCCATTGCGTTTAATCCGGAGTTTTTAATGGCGCCGCTGCGCAATCTCACCGAGGACGAAGTTTTTCTAGATCTGATCGACGAAATGAGCCCCGGTGTCCTGAAAATTCAGACGCCATTTCTTTACGTGCTGATGCCGATGCGCATCAGCTCCTGAATTTTCCGGAGGATAGGCTTCCAGCCTGTCACGGCGAACGGGCTTCCAGCTTGTTCATTAATGCATCGCGAACGGCTTCGAATCTGAGCGACGGCATGTCCCCGGTTGGCGCCTGAATTATTTGCACCTTTTCATTCTTCGGCGCCCAAACTTCCGGGTCGCTCGGCCCGAAAAGCAAAATGCAATTTGCACCGGCAGCAGCGGCAAGCTGTGAAATTCCGCTGTCGTGTCCGACAAAAATTGCATTTTCGAATACCGCCACCAGGTCCGGCAGCGGAAAATTCCTCGCGAACTGAATGCGCTCATTTTTCCAAATCGCGCGAAGCGATCTCACTTGATCTTCGTCCGCTTCGCCCGAAACAATAATCGGCGATCCTTGAAAGTCGTCCAGGCCAAGCAGGCAGTTGCCGATGTTGGTCCAGTTTTCGAGCGGCCAATTTTTCTTTTTGCTTCCACTGCCGGGATGAAAAACGACCGATGGTCGCGGGAGATCACGGAGAAATTCCTGCCCGCGCTGTCGATCTTCGGTTGAAGGATATACTTTTGCGGCAAGGTCCGCGACAGCCAAGCCTAGTTCTTGCATTGGCCGTGCGAGTTGTCGCGCGGCGTGCTCGCTCTTGTCGATCTTCGCGGGTCCGCGGATCAGTAGTTCAACCCCGCACCGGCGCAGATTACTTTCAAAGATTCCGTCCGGATCGTAGAGATAGCTGACGATCAAATCAAAATTTGCAAAATAGGTCGACAGCTCGGATGGCAGTTCCGCGTTCTTTGCAAAAAAGGTCGAGAGCGGCCCGTATTCGATTGAACGCACAGCTTGTGCGTAGAACCGATTCTCCGCGAGCACTGCGATATGCTTGTAACCGAGGATCTCAATGTGTGCGTGAGGATAGGCGTCTCGCAATGCCTTGAGGGCCGGTAACGTGAGAATGAAATCGCCGATCGCGCCGCCGCGGATCACCAGAATGCGGTTCATGCTTTACTGTAGCGGCGCTCTATGAGCGCCGAAATCAAGGGTGATCCAGCCTGCAAATGCAAATCTGAAAATCCAAGTTGAAACTTGCCCGCGTTGTCGGCGGTCGCAGACCGCCGCTACAGGTTTAATATCGCGAAAACGCGAAACCGAGAATGACCGCGCCATAACAAAACGCGATCGCGTGCAGGGAGCGCCAGCGAAAAGCGCTGCGCGCGCTCCAATTAATTTGGTCGCGGAGCAAGTACGGCATTGTGACCCAGAACAGACCGGCGACGACCAGCAAATAAGCAAACACAGTTACGAGCAAACGGCTCGTTTCATAACGCAAAAACGCCGAGTCCAGCAGCGGCTCAGCGGCAAGCAAACAAAGAATTCCAAGCGCTCGCACCGCAAGAAATTCCTCGACGAACCTCAGGACAAGCACGTAACCGACCGGCAATGCGATGAGGAGTGGCCGTCGAAAAGCTTGGAATTCCCCCATCTCGATTGTCGCAAGCAACCAAAACGTCCAGACCAGCGAGATGGTCAGCAAAACAACTCCGGCAGTTCGAGAGCGCGGAAAGTGTTGCGCGACGCTGGCGAGGTGCGGTTTGAACAGACCGGGCAAACTGATCAAAATCAGGAACAGACCCGCAAGGATTCCCACGGTTTGCAGGGAAAGATGGTAAATCATGTTCGCCACGGCGAATCCGTCCCGCCATCTGGCGGGCGGACGTGATCGCCTTTGGATGCGCGTGAAGCTGGCAGGACTGGCGTGCCATACAAGCTGAATCCGTTCGCGCGTTGAATCCGGACATCGAGAATCTCGCCTGCGAGCTTCTCGTCGCCTTCGCCTGCCCGCCGTAGCCTCGGCGAAGGCGGGAAAACAACGATTTTGTTCGTGCGCGTCCGACCCATCAGCCGCGCCGGATTCGTTTTGCTCGGGCCTTCACAAAGAACTTCCACTTCGCACCCAACCAATCGTTCGCCGGCGCGTCGAGCTGATTCATTCACGACCCGGAGCAGATCCTGATTGCGCTGTTCTTTAAAGCGCTCCTCAACTTGCTCCGGCATCTCGGCCGCAGTCGTGTCGCGTCGCGGTGAATAGCGAAAAATGAACGCGTTATCGAACTGGATTTGTTCGACCAAATCCCGTGTCTGCTTGTAATCGTCCTCAGTTTCCCCAGGAAAACCGACAATGATGTCCGTCGTGATCGCGATGCCGTTGCGCGCCTGCCGGATGCGGCGGACAAGATCGACATATTTCCCCGCGGTGTAAGCCCGATGCATCGCTTTGAGGATTTTGTTTGAACCAGATTGCAGTGGAAGGTGAACGTGCTCCGCCAATTTCGGCAGGCGCGCAAATGCGTCGATTAAATCATCGCGGAATCCGATCGGATGCGGCGAAGTAAAGCGCAATCTCTTCAGGCCTTCGACTTCGTGCACGGCTTCCAGCAATTGCACAAATGGACTTTTATTATCAATCTTCGGAAATTCGTGCCGGCCATACAAGTTCACGATTTGCCCGAGCAGCGTGATTTCCTTCACTCCGCGCGCCACCAGGCTGCGTACTTCGCGCAAAATCTCATCGATCGAACGGCTGCGCTCCGCTCCGCGCGTCTGCGGGACGATGCAGAAGGTGCAATGCATGTTGCATCCCTGCATGATCGAAACGAAAGCGGTCGCCTGCCGGAGCACGAGTGGCTGGTCGCGAATCGTCGATTGCGAGCCGGCTTCTTGGCGAACGTCAACAATGGAAAAGCGCAGATCGTCCATTGGTAGGGACGCCGCGCTGCGGTGTCCGTTCGGCGCACCCGGCGGTCGCGCCCTACCATTTTTTCTCGTAACAAGTTCCTCCACATAATCTGCAACCCGATGGAATTTTTGCGTCCCGACGACAAGATCGACATGCGGCAAATTTTTGAGCAGAGACTCCCCGCGCGTCTGCGCCATGCAGCCGAGGAAGCCGAAAACAACGTGCGGCCGCTCTTTCGCAATGCGGCCGAGCATTCCCATTTTGCCAAGTGCCTTTTGGTCGGCCATGTCGCGCACACTGCAAGTATTTAGAAGTACGACGTCGGCCTCCGCTTCATGCGCTACCCGCTCATAGCCGCGCGCGACGAGCGAATGCGCGACCTGTTCCGAGTCGCGCTCGTTCATCTGGCAACCGTAAGTCTTGATGAAAAATCTCGGCATGGACGGGCGAAAATAATACACGGGCGCGCCATGTTCGCCACGCCTGATGATTCGGCGATGTGTTGAATTGCTTTTTTCGAGCGGAAAATACCGATGTGCTGAAGAACAGAGATTCACATTCGCGTGAATTTGCGTGATTCGCGGGCCTTTCAAAATCTTCGCAGAACGCGACGATTTCCATCTATAGAGCGCGGCACGGTATCTTCGGGAA
>QHOJ01000271.1 GCA_003218735.1 Verrucomicrobiota bacterium | reverse complement strand
AGCACGCGCTTCCATAGCTCCAATCTACCCTTTGTGCGCGGCTTCTTTTTTTCTCTGACGCTTAAGCAATGTGATTTGTTTGATCCGCGCGGAATCAGATGGACTCCAGGTCGCCACATCAGGATCGTCCTTAAAGGCGTTATGAACGAGGCGCCGCTCGTACGAATTCATCGGCTCGAGTTGAAGCGAGCGACCCGTGATGCGGACGCGATCGGCCAATTCTCGCACGCGCTGCACGCTGCGATCTTCGCGCATTGAACGGTAATGTTCGCAATCCACGATCACTTTTTCGGCATCTTTGTCTTTAGCCTGCAATAGCCGATTCAACAAAAACTGGATGGCCTCAAGCGTTTCGCCGTCCCGGCCGATCAAGCGGCGGCTTTCTTCGGTGTAAATTTGGAGCGTCAAGTTGCCGCCTTCATTCTTCATCTCCTCGATTTGCACGACGAAACCGAGATAACCGAGCATGGTGTCGAGTAATTCTTTCGGTGTCATCATCGTTTCCGTTTTCCGGCGGGCGCGACTTTTTCGAGCTTCGGCATGGGTTGATTTTTGTTCTGATAAAATTGCAAAATACTGAAAAGATTTTGAGCGGTGTAATACAATGCCAGAGCTGCCGCAAAATTGTAGCAGATAAATAAAAAGATCAGAGGCGTGAACATCATCACCCGGCGTTGCGTTGCATCGCCGGTTTTTGGCGTCATCTGCATGAGCCAAATCTGTGTGGCGGCCATGCAAAGCGGGATAATGTTTACGGGCCATCCCAGGATCGGCAAGTGCGCCACGGTGTCTGGCTGTGAAAGATCTCTCACCCAGAGGAATTTCGCGTTTCTCAATTATCTGAATCACCATAGGCAAACAGCCACCCACCGGGTTGATGCCATACGATTTGTAAAGTTTCATGACCTCCTGGTTCATCCGGGTGGGGTCATCTTTGTATTTCTCACGCAGCTCCTGCATTTTCGGCGAGAGCGCGGACATCTGGCGCATCGAACGGTTCGCCCTGTTTTGAATCGGCCAGAGCACAAGCTTGATAATCGTGGTCAGAGCAAGAATGGCAGCAGCATAATTTCCCAGCCAGCTGTGCAGCAGGTTCATGAAGTTCAGAAGGAATTGACACACGATTTTGAACATCCCGAAATCCATGATCTCGGCTTCGTTGTGCGGAAGCTGCGCCAGACGATGATAGAGTTTTGGCCCGGCATAAATTTCGAAGCGCGCGTTGTAAGTTTGGCCGGGTTGCAATTGAAAGCCCGGCATTCCCAACGCGCCCTCGATCCCAAGCAGCTTTTGATCAGGCGCGCGCGTAACATCAAAGCGCCGGCCCCAAACCTGATTGGCCTTGGCCGTGAGAGGCGCCATCAATGTTGTGAAAAATTGATTGCTTACCGCGGCCCATTCTGCGCCCGCGATATTTTGCTCATAAAAAGGACGCGCAGCGCGCTGGCCCATACCGAGAAAGCCGCTCCCGCCGCCGAACCAACCAACATCGATGCTTTTCGCTCTCCCATCGATGCACCACACCAGGCGCGTATAAGAAGGATAATCCTTCGGGTGAATCGGAGCGGCAGATCCGAGCGCTACAAAATAACCAGCACTCCGGTAAAGGTTCGGCCCCCGATTCTCAAGATCGACATCCAGTCCAATGATAAAGTTGTCTTTCTTTGCCGTGGACGGCGGAAAGAAAAACTTTTTGCGAGTCGTAATCTGCTCGGGCGTGGTATGCTCGAACTGCACCGCTGAATTCGATGCCGGAGATGCCACGAACTCGGGAAGCGCGGGCGCTGATGGCGGCTCAATGATCGCGCCAATAGGAGCGCATTCGGCTGAATTCAGGATAACGCGCTGACCTTTTTCGGCGACTTGCTTGAGCAAAACCGCTTCTCTAATGCCACCTCCCCGATTCGTTAGATGAAGTTCAACGTCGGAATTGCGCAACGTTTCTATCTTCTCTGAGAAGCTTGCCGCTGCTTCCTCCGGTCTGAGAGCGGTTGCCGGAGCGGTCGCGAGCGGAGGTGCCGAAGGACTAGCAGTGAGGGTTGGGACCGCAGGGGCCTGAGCCGGCACATTGACCGGAGCTCGTCTTGGCGGCGTCTGCTTGGCGAGATAAAGCTCCCACAAAACAAGGCCAATTACGCAAAGAGTAACGGCAATCCATGAGGTTCGATCCATAAAAAGTCATGCCGAAGCGGCTATTCACAGACGCACCGCCTGCTTGAGCGATGCACCACACCGTGGTTCTGCGGCGGGACCGGATCATACCCAGCCCCACCCCACGGTTGACACCGCGCCAATCGCTTCAATCCGAGCCAGCTTCCGCGAACAACGCCATGCGTCTCAATTGCTTCTAAAAAATACGCCGAACAGCTTGGTGTGAATCGACAGCCCGAGCCGGGTCCGCCGAGCAAGCAGAGGAGCGGCGACAGTGTGAATTGGTAAAGCCGAATGAAAAAGCGAAGCAATCCGAGCATCAGAGCGCTAGAATAGAAGTGCGTTTTGCCAGACGCAACCACTCATCTTCCAACGCGCGATAACTAGCATTCGCAGCATCGCGCCTGGCGATGAGCACAATCCAAAAGTCTTCTCGCAGATCGCGCTGGTGCTTGCGCACAATTTCCCGTAGACGGCGTCGAATACGATTGCGAATGGTTGGGCTGCCAATAGCTCGCGCCGTGATAAAACCGGCGCGGCATGGACCGGCGTCTTTCATCGCGAGCACGCTGAGGGTAATCAACCTTCCACGCTCTGCGTAACCTTGTTGTTTGACACGCTCGAATTCCAACGTCCGCGTCAACCGCCGGCGTTTCGGAAAAGAAAGCGAGCTTGTCCCTGACATATATGTTATTGATCCTGGCGATTGAATAGCAGGCGCGGGTTGCGCCGGTCGTTACACCAAAAGCTTTCCCCCCCAAACCAGCTCCGGGGGAGCAGTCTGCAAATTCAAGGCGAACGAAGAGCTGCGCTGGAATCGGTCTCCGTCTCGCCGCCAGGTGAAGAAGTCACATCAATTGTGGTATCCGTCTCCGCCTCGCTGCCAGATGAAAGGCTCGCATCAGTCGTGTTGTCCGCCTCCGTCTCGCCGCTGGGCGAAGACGTCTCATCAGTCGTCGTGTCTGCCTCGATCTCGCCGACTGAAGGCGTCGCGTCAGTCGTGGGGTCCATCTCTACTTCGCCGCTGGATGAAGACGTCTCATCAATCGTCGTGTCTGCCTCGATCTCGCCGCCGGCTGAAGGCGTCTCCTTGATCGTTGGGTCCGTCTTGGTTTCGTTCGACGTACTTGGAGACGGATTCATCACGGGCATATTGCTCTTTTTGTTCCCGGCAGGCGGATTGATCCTGGTCTGTTTTTGCTCACACCCTACAAGCAATGCGGCACCAGCGACGATAAGTATGTATTTCCTCACAGCCCGAGAATTGGGTCCCCTCGAAACTAATTCGGGAGAAGACTTTGCCAACAAACCGAGTCAGCCTACGGACTCGGCGACGAAGTAGTCGTGGTGGACTCTGTCTTCGTCTCGCTGCTCGGCTTCGACTCGTTGATGGTCGTGTTCGACTCGGTCTTGCTCGAAGTGGCAGGTGATGGATTGACCACTGTGGTGTTGCTCTCTTTTTTCTCCCCAGGTGGATTCGTCACGGTCGTCTCCTTTTGTTCGCAAGCCGACAGCAATGCTAACCCAACGAGTAGACAAATATATTTCTTCATACGTACAAATCGACTTTGCGAACCGGTTTAGCCGTGAGTTACGGCGTCGGCGACGTGTAAGGTGACTCCGCAGCGGTCGCGGCCGGATTCGTTGTTGTTGTTGTTTCCGCGGTGGCCGTAGCTGTGGCTGTTGGGCTTGCCGCCGGCTCGGTCGTTTCAGTCTTTTGCTCACACGCCGCTAGGAGCGCGGCACTGGCCAGGATGCAGATGTATTTTTTCATAGTGATAGTTGGAAAGCGCATATTGCTTTAATTGATTAATCGAGGCAAGGCTCTTTTTGGCCCTGTCTCAATTTCTTTTCAGCGGCAAATCGTTGATAATCGTGGACTAAAGTGGGGCCTCGTATTTGAGGCCATGCGCCTCGGTCACTGCCCTACAGGTAAGTCGTCCATCACGCGTATTGATTCCGCCAATTAGAGCCGATTGTTTTCTACACGCCTCCTCCAGACCCAAATCGGCGAGCAACTCTATATAGCGATAGGTGACATTGGTGAGCGCTTGGGTGGCGGTGCGCGCATAAGCCGCCGGCATGTTCGTAACACAATAATGGGTCACGTTTTCT
>QHOJ01000007.1 GCA_003218735.1 Verrucomicrobiota bacterium | reverse complement strand
GATTACATCCCACTCTGCCGCGACGTGAAAGGCAACGACGTAATAAGCCAATATCCGATGGGGCCGCTCAATGATCTTGGCCTGCTGAAGATGGATTTCCTCGGGTTAAAAACTCTGACGGTAATCGAGGACACGCTGGCGTTGATCCATAAACGCGAGGCGGGGTTTTCGCTGAAGAATATTCCATTAGACGATGCGGATTCATTTGCGCTCTACAACCACGGCGAAACAATCGGCCTTTTCCAAATGGAATCCGGCGGTATGACCAGCACGGCAAAACAGTTCGATGTGCGCAAGATCGACGATATCATTGCACTGATCGCGCTTTATCGACCAGGGCCGATGGATCTGATCGGCGATTACATCAAGCGCAAAAGAGGCCTGATGAAGATCAGCTACGAACATCCGTTGCTCGAGGAAATTTGCGCCGATACGTACGGCGTTATGATTTACCAGGAGCAGGTCATGGCGGCCGCGAGCAAACTCGCCGGTTATTCGCTCGCACAAGGCGATCTTCTCCGGCGGGCCATGGGCAAGAAAGACAAGGAAAAGATGGCCAAAGAAAGAAAGAATTTCATCGAAGGCTGTGCCCGTACGAACAAAATTGCGGAAAAAAAAGCAAATGCAATTTTCGATCTGCTCGAAAAATTCGCCGGCTACGGATTCAACAAGAGCCACAGTGCGGCCTACGGATTGATCAGTTATCACACCGCTTATTTAAAGGCGCATTATCCGGTCGAATTCATGGCTGGGCTGCTCAGCAATGAAATCAACAATACGGAAAAGATTTCGGTGTTTGTCGCTGAATGTAAGCGCATGGGCATCTCGATCCTGCCGCCGGACATCAACAAAAGCGGTTTGAAATTCATCCCGGAAACTACTGTAGCGGCGGTCTGTGACCGCCGAGCTCAAGAACACGGCGCTCATAGAGCGCCGCTACAGCAAAATGCAATCCGTTACGGTCTTGCCGCGATCAAACACGTTGGCGAAAGCGCGATGGACGCCGCTATTTGTGAGCGCGAACAGCAAGGTGATTTTCGATCGCTGGAAGATTTTTGCAGCCGGCTCGACTCGCGCATTGCTAATCGAAAAATGTTGGAAAGCCTCATCAAAGCCGGCGCTTTTGATTTCCTTGGCCATGCTCGCGCCGAACTTTTCGGCTGTATTGATCAATCGTTGAGTGCGTCCGCCGCGGCGCAGCGCGATCGTGTTGCTGGTCAGGTTTCGCTATTCGATGAGGCTGACGCTCCGACAACGTCGAGAAAGCGACCAATCACGCCATGGAGCGAGCATGAAAAGCTTTCGTATGAAAAAGAGCTGCTCGGTTTCTATGTCAGTGGCCATCCGCTCGACGCCTATGCTGATCTTTTCGCGACCAAGAAATATCGGACCATTGCGTCTCTAGGCGATCTTGAGGACCGGGTCTCATTTAAAATCGCCGGGGCACTTGTGCAGATCGACAAGAAATTCACCAGACGGGAGGGCAAGCCGTTCGCCGTTGTATGGGTCGAAGATTTGACCGGCACGCTGGAAGTTATTCTCTGGAACGAGATTTACATGAAGGTCGCAGACGCGCTCGCTCCAGGACGCGTCATAGAAATCCGAGGCATGGTCGATAAACGCGACGAGGCTGTTCGTGCTATAGCCGAAAACGTAACAACGCTGGCGCGAGAAAAAGCGAATGGGACGGCCGCAAACGAAGGATGGACAAGTGCATCTCAACAACCGGCCGTGCTTTTGCAGTTTTCACTCGCCGCCACGAGCCATGAATTGCGCGAAGTCCGCGAGATTCTTACCAGTTCACCGGGCCGCCGTCCGGTCCAATTATTATTCGATCGCGCCAGCGGCAATTCCTTGCGTTTGGATGCCGGATCGGATTTTTGTGTCGATCTTACAAGTGCTATCGAGAGTAAACTTTCTCGCTGGCTCGTGACGCCCAAGCCTGAACAACGAAATGGCTAACGTCGTTTCGCGGGTTTTCGTGGTTTAACCGGCTCGGGACGGGGATGCGCGCCTAGCACCAAGGATTTTTCATCCACGCCCGTCCCCAGACAGAGCGAAAATTTTCGCGCTGTTTCGTCCAAGATCAAAGCGCCATTTGATTGAATCCCCATCGGCTCTTTCAAATTCATCGTCCAATCGGACCGGAAGAGTCCTCCCCGAAGCTCAAGTTCTGCAACTACAGGCGCAAGCGTTTCGGCAACGGATTCGACTTCGATCTTGCTCACGCAATCGATCGTGCGCGGTCTCAAATCAAAGATCGGCACTGACGCTGCAATCCTAGCCGTAAGATCGTTTGTGTCGTGAAAATCAACGTCCCCGCGAAATGAAAGATCGAGATCTTTCGTTGCGGCATTGAAGAAATCCAGCGACGCGCGAATTCCATCAAAAGTGACACGACCACTTGCTTCCGTGAGATTCAGGGAAGTATTCTGCAATTTTCCGTTCACTAACTGTACGTCGCCACCGATGCGGGGATGATGCAACGTACCGGAGAGAGAAAGTTTTCCACTCAGAATGCCGTCGCGGAAAATCTCCGGATGAAAAAATTGGGGCGCGTTGGCGAGAAAGATTGACGGGAAATCAAACGTAACATTGAGCGGAAAGGTCAGAAATGCATTCCAGGACGTTCCGAGTGGCAAAGGGAATCTGGCGGTAAAATTAATCGAACTCGAATCGGGTAAACCGATTGCGCCGCGCGCGTCCCAGTTACCGGAATCAATCTTTACCTGAATATCGGCCGGCGCCGGTTTGATATTGTTTTCGCCAGGGCCGCGGAAGATCGTCAAATATTCCGCCACATTACCGATCGTGGCGTTGAACGTGCCCGAATAGCTGTGCTCGTGTGACAGGTCGATTTTTCCCTGCGCGCGCAGTAAATCGCTTTTTCGGTTGAGTTCCAACTGTTCAAGTTCCAAGTCCGTTGCTTTCAAGTTGAGCTTGGCCTTCAACGCGTCGATAGACGTTTTGAAAAATCGGAGTGATGTACCGCTGGCGGTGATGTGTCCGCCGATTTTTCGATCGCGCGCGTTCATTGCTCCTTCGATTGCGATCTTCCCCCCAAAGTCACCAGGATTGGCGCCGAAGAGACTGGCAAAATCGCCGAGGTGATTGATCGATGCGGAGATATCTCCGCGAAAATCCGGACTCAACCAGTCCGATGAATTGGATGGAAAAGAGGCTTCGCCGCTCAAAGTGAACTGGTTTGTTTTCTGTTTGATATAAAGCTGCTGGAGCTGGATTTGCCGATTGTAGAGCGCGGCGCCGAGCATGATCGCTTCGGCTGTCCGGTCGCGCCAGGTAAGCCCAGTTAGTTCAGTCCAGAGCGACGCGGTTACCCGAGCCGGTTCACCAGGATTCCCGTGAAAACTGAAATTGCAGGCGTGAAGCAAACCGTCAACGCGGTCCGTGAATCCGAGCGCCTCCGATGTTTGTGCGAGAGAAATGTCAGTGGCTGATCCTGCCAGCTTCCAATTGAAATGCGGCGAGCGCCACTCATGCGAAGTGCTTGCGCGAAGTTTTCCGCCAAACGCGTCGACATCAAATTCCAAGCCGATGCGTTGTTTTTCAATGCGGGACAAATCGGCCGTGATGGATTGGAGGTCGAAGCCTCGCGTTAACGTAAGAGCGGCGACCGTCAGGCGATTGCCCTGCCAGCTGGTTGCACCGCGCAGTTGTGAAAACGTTTGGCGAAACCATGGCGACGCGATCATGACTTCGTCAGCGTAAAAACGCCCCGCTTCGATTTCGCTCGCTGAGAGGAAAGCATTTCGCAGCAACATTACGGTTGGCCCATCTTCAACGCGGACCTCTGCGCTACTGATCGTTAGATTCTGGGGAAGCAACGTCTGCATCGTCATCCACCCTCGCTGGGTTATCGTTCGTCCGGCTGGATTACTGTGCCGCACCTGACCATGTAGTTGTTGAATCGAGACACTGCGGATGGCTCGGCCGTCCGTGCGAAGTAAGATACTCTTAAGATTTAAAGCGGCGCTGGCTTGCGTTGCGGTCAGCTCGATGCGAAATGCGTTGCCGGACGTACTTGTGACTTTCAGGCCGCGGAACGTGACCGGACGGAGAAGCGGCGCGTCGATCTTGTCGATTTTGACAATGAGTCCTTCCTGTCGCCCCTTCCACCAAACCCACAGACGGATGCCGTTAGAAACGGCGAATGGCGTAAACCAAATCGCGATCAGCACTGCCAAGAGGACGAACAGGGCGCCAAGCAAAAGTCTTGTTCTCCACGACACGTCATTCCTTTAGCCGTAAACTCACGGCCTGACGAGTGAATGGTGACGGCCAACTGGTGGAGAGCAATTACGCGTGGCATTCGTCACCGGTCGCCATTCGCTAGTCTCGCTTGACTGCGCTCGTGAAAATCAGTCGGAGCGGCTGTGGGGTGTGAATTCGGTCGTCGAGTTGTTTTTGCAACGTGCGTTCGGCTTCAACAGATAAACCCGTTTCCGCCGCTTTTTTCCGTGCGAGTTCAGGCAAGATCGACAATTCGCTTTGCACATCGTCGCCAGAAATCCGATTCCAAAATCCGTTGTCAAACGCGAGGACGTCAATCTGGTCCTGTGCAACGTCGAGAATCTGAGCATGCGGCAGCTGGATGACGATTTGGTCCGGTCGAATATCAACCTTCAGATCTTGCCGCAAATCGAACCCTGCTTTTACCCTAAGCGTGCCGTGCAGCTTCACCCGCTTCGTGCTGCCCACCCAAGTGTGCAGGAATTCGTGTTCGACCTCGATTCGCCGTGAAAGAACCACCAGTTCGCTCACAGGCGTTGTTTGTTCCACGTAAACGCGGTTGTTGATTGTGATCCGAGGTTGTAGATGCGCGATGTCCACGAAAGCCGAACGCAAATCCTTGCCCAGTCGCTCTAACTGGGTGGTGCTCTGCACTGCCGTGCGCGCGGGCCACGTTTCTATCCGAACAAAAATGATGATGATCACCGCGGCGATGATGAGGGCGGTCAAAGTAAAAGCGATAGCCCAGGAAAATCGCGCCAATTCCCCAGAACATCTTTTCATCGCGTTCAGCCGAGCTGCAAAAAAGTACCGCCCCCCACGCCCGATGGGCGTGAAGGGCGGCTGTTCCCCCCAGAACAATCTTGGAAAACTTCGACGCTACTAATCGAGCTTGCGGCTGGTAGCAACAAAATTCTCGGTGAATCTATGAGAGGCGATACCGGGAGTGCAAAGAAGATGTCGATCTTTCGCACTCAACACTTAAATCTCAGTGCATTGTGTGATCCGACACAAGGGATGGCGCTTGCGCGGTCTCGCTTGGAGGGTTCTAGTTTTGCATGCGCAATCTGGGTAGGGAAACGCCGCGAAGTCTCGCCGGTTCATTGCTTGTCGCTCATCCCAACATGCTCGATCCAAATTTTCGGCGCACGGTCCTGTTCATTTCTGCGCATGATCCAGATGACGGCGCACTCGGTGTCATTATTAATCGTCCGCTCGATAAACAAGTGGTCGATCTCGTTACAGAGGCGCCGCCTGAAGGATTCGCGGATGTGCCTGTTTTTCTGGGTGGGCCAGTTGGGAAAAATCAGCTCATAATCGCGGCGTTTAAGTGGGAAAAAGGCGAAGGGCTTAAGCTCAATCACAACGTCGATTTGCCGCAAGCGAGCGACGCGAGCGGTCAGAAACCGGGCTCAATTTGCGCATTTGTAGGTTATGCGGGATGGGGCGCGGGTCAGCTCGAGGCCGAAATGAAACAGAAGGCCTGGCTCGTGCAAAAGCCTAGTCGCTCCGTGATCAAGCTCGATCGCTTGCCGAAACTTTGGTTCGACATCATGCGCAGTCTGGGGCCATGGTATAAAATGCTTGCGCTGGCGCCGGATGATCCATCGCTGAATTAGTGATGAGTGACGAGCCGTCGCTGCGCCGGAGCCGGCGAAAGCTGGGCGGGTGAGTGACGAATCGCATTCACTTCGTCCGTTTTAGCTTGTCACTCGTCACTAGTGACTTATCACTTCTCCGATGATCATCGGCGTCCCGAAAGAAACAAAAGAGCAGGAGCAGCGCGTTGCGTTGCTTCCTTCTGCCGTGAATCAACTCACTCGGCAGGGTCATTCGGTGCTGGTGGAAAAAAACGCGGGTGCCGGCTCCGGTTATCCAGACGAAACATATGCGAAAGCTGGCGCAGAGATCGTCGATCAGGCGAAAGCCGTTTTTTCGCGCGCCGACATGATTGTGAAAGTGAAGGAGCCGCTGGAAGCGGAGTTCCCGCTATTGCGCAGAGGGCAGATTCTTTTCACCTATTTGCATCTCGCCGCCAGCAAGCCGCTCACCGAGGCGTTGCTGAAATCGGGTGTGACTGGGGTTGCCTACGAGACGATCCAGGTTGGTAACCGTCTGCCTTTGCTAGAGCCGATGAGCGAGATCGCAGGTCGCATGTCGGTAGTAAT
This sequence comes from Verrucomicrobiota bacterium, assembly GCA_003218735.1. Taxonomy (GTDB): domain Bacteria; phylum Verrucomicrobiota; class Verrucomicrobiia; order Chthoniobacterales; family UBA10450; genus Udaeobacter. Next base: position 1,105 of record QHOJ01000007.1, on the reverse strand, counting down.
GGGCGCATATTTCCTGGCGAAACACAACGGAGGCAGTGGCGTGCTGCTTGGGGGCGTACCGGGCGTTTTGCCTGGGCGTGTTGTTGTGCTGGGCGGTGGGACTTCCGGTGTTAACGCGGCTCGAATGGCGACTGGTCTCGGCGCAGATGTAAAAATCCTGGATGTCGATCTCGATCGAATGCGCTTTCTCGATATGACAATGAAAAATGCGCACACGTTTTATTCCAGCGAAGCGAATCTGCACGATCTGATGCCGGGATGCGATTTGTTGATTGGCGCCGTGCTATTGCCCGGAGCAAAAGCTCCGAAGTTAATTACGCGCGCGATGTTGAGAAAAATGAAACCCGGGAGCGTGCTTGTGGACATCTCGATTGATCAAGGCGGTTGTGCTGAAACGTCGCGACCAACGACGCATTTTAATCCGGTTTATGTTGAGGAAGGTGTTACGCACTACTGCGTGGCGAACATGCCCGCCGCGTACGCGCGCACCGCCACGCAGGCGCTTACTAACGTCACCTACGGCTACGTGGAATTGCTCGCGGATTTCGGCCTGGAAGGCGCATGCAAAAAACAACCTGCCCTGGTTGGCGGCATCAACACACGCGATGGACGGCTTACTTGTCGGGCAGTGGCGGATGCGCACGGCCTCAAATATGAGCCCCCACTTTAACCGGCGATTATCAAGTATTTGCTGCTGAAGAAGAAATTCCGATAGGGCCAAAAAGTGCCTTGCTCCGATTAATCAATTAAAGCAATATACCCTTTCCAACTACCAATATGAAAAAATACATCTGCATTCTGGCCAGTGCCGCGCTCCTAGCGGCGTGTGAGCAAAAGACCGAAACAACCGAGCCGGCGGCGGCAAGTCCAACAGCTACGGCTTCGTCCGAAACAACGACAACAACTACCACTGCGAGCCCGACGGACACAGCTTCGCCGGCGGCCACTCCGTAAACCACAGCTAGCATCGTTCGGAAATTCGATTTGTACGTATGAAGAAATACATTTATCTGCTCGTCGGATTAGCGTTGCTGTCGGCTTGCGAGCAAAAGGAGACGACTGTGACTAATCCCCCCGCCGAGAAAAAGGAAAGCAATACGACCGT
>QHOJ01000263.1 GCA_003218735.1 Verrucomicrobiota bacterium | reverse complement strand
CCGTCAATACGTGGATGCGAATAAAACCCTGCAATGAGCCATTGTTGGGCAAGCTCCTGTGGATTCGGCGCGCTGAAGATTTTAGCGACCTCTGGCAGGGTCTGATAGTAATCAACGATATCGTGGGTCCGACTGAGATCATCGCCGACAATATGCCCAACCAATTGAACGAAAGTCTGTCGATCGCGGAGGATTCTTGATTCCAGCGTGTCGCGAAGGATCGTGTAGGAAACAATGAGCGTTAAGATGGAGGGGATCCATCCCGCTAAAAGGATCGGAAAGACGATCTTAAAACGTTGGAAGCCATTTGCTTTCTGTTTTCCTCGAAATTGCATCGCGTTGACTGCGAAAAATCGGCCTATCACCAATTAACCGGGTTACCGCCTCGGGCAAGGCGAATGTCCACAGCAGTTTTGCTTAGTCGATTTGAGGAATCGCGGCGTTTACCTCGCGCGCTTGCTCATGAATCGTTTTTACGTCTGCTTGTTTCAAGCCATCCGCTTTTGCTTTGTTTAAAGAAACGCGAATGGCACTTACCCCCGCGCGAATCTTTTCAAAGAGCGGAGTGTACGCCACTGTCGGCGGCAACGTCTTCAATTCGCTCGTGAAGTAATCGACCAATTCCTCTTGTGCCAGGCTCTTTACGCGTTGCTACTCGCGCTGCAATTGCTCAAAAGGCATTGGCTTAAGTTCATCGAGCTGTTGTAAAATGCGCGCGATCGAGGGCGCGGTGTAAGGATTCACGCCCAATTCCTCGCGCTCGTATCCTTGTTCGGTGAGCGGTTCCTCTAGCGCAATCACCGGTGTTACAAGGCCGGTCGCACCCGCAATTACGAAGATCGACAATGAACACAACATTCTCGCTCTCTGCGCTATGCCCGGATGCTCTTTTCGTGCTACGGCCGCCATTTTCAGAGGCAAACGTACGTTTTTTTTTGATTTGACGCATACGCTGGAAGCGGCATCATGTCGCCCTTGCTGCCTTAACCACTGGCAGCGGCGGAAACTCCCATGCAAGGAAGCCTCGGACACATTATCTGGACGGTCTGCTATCTGAGTGTGCTCATCGGTCTGTCGGCTTATGGCGTCCATCGCTACTTCATCATTTATCTCTTTCTTAAAAACAGGAAGCGCGAACCGGTGCCGGCCCGACACTTTGAACAACTGCCGAAAGTGACGGTGCAGTTGCCGATCTTCAACGAAATTTATGTGGTCGAACGCTTGCTTCGCTCGGTCAGCGAGTTGGATTATCCGAGGGAGCTTCTCCAGATCCAGGTGCTCGATGATTCGACCGATGACACGCGTGAGATTGTCTCCTCATACGCGAACGAATTACGCCGGGATGGCTTCAATGTTCAACACATTCACCGTATTGATCGCACTGGTTTCAAGGCGGGTGCGCTGGCCGCGAGAACCAGATTTACTAAAACGGACGATCCATTTCTTCACCGATCCGAAAATAGGAATGATCCAGACCAGATGGGGACATTTGAATCGCGGTTATTCACTTCTCACGCGCATGCAATCAATTTTTCTCGATGGGCATCTTTTGCTCGAGCAAACCGCGCGTAGCCGGAGTGGACGCTTCTTTAACTTTAATGGGACCGCTGGTCTTTGGCGGCGCACATGTATCGAAGAAGGCGGAGGCTGGCAGCACGATACCCTCACTGAAGATCTCGATCTTAGTTATCGCGCTCAGCTCGGGGGCTGGAAATTTGTTTTTTTGTCGGATGTTGTGACCCCCGCTGAGCTTCCCGTGGATATGAACGGATTCAAGTCTCAGCAACATCGCTGGACAAAGGGATCCATCCAAACCTGCAAAAAATTATTGCCCACGATTTGGCGGAGCCGGCTGCCATTTCCGATCAAACTTGAGGCTACATGTCATTTGATGTCGAACTTCGCCTACTTGCTACTGGCGTTTTTATGCATTCTCCTGCATCCCTCGACTGGCGCTCCCCACGGCGGCTGGCTGCGGACGCTGTTAATCGATGTCCCGATCTTCATCGCGGCATCGGGATCGGTCGCGGTCTTTTATTTTTGCGCCCAACGCGAGTTGCATCCACGCACATGGATGAAAGAAATTCTTTTTCTGCCATGTTTGCTCGCGCTCGGCGTTGGCCTCTCGCTCAACAATGCGCGCGCCGTGCTCGAAGCTATCTTCAATCACAAATCTGATTTCACGCGCACCCCCAAGTACGGCATCGAACGCAAATCACAACCGTGGCGAAGCTGCAAATACAGACCCCTCAAATCGGCGCTCCCGTTGGCAGAGTTGGCTTTCGCGATTTATTTCACCTACTTCCTTTGGTTCGCGATTGTCCATGGACAGTTCATTTCGATACCCTTCCTGCTCATGTTTCAGGCCGGTTTTCTGTATGTCTGTCTCTCTTCCCTGGCGACCCGCTGGCCAAAGATCGGTTTTGACAGCTCGCGGCCGGCCACAGTAATTCCCGCGTGACAAAACTCAAATTGTCGAGTAAGAAGGTGCCCATGCTTCGGCTGTTGGCTGTAATTTTCGGTCTCATTTCAGTTGCTCCGGCGCTTTTCGCCGCACAAGTGGACCCTTCAACGCGCCTCATTATCAGTGTTCACGATCAGAAACTGATGCTTCTGCAAAATGGTGGCAAGGTCGCGACTTATCCTGTTTCCACTTCGATGTTCGGGCTGGGTGATTATTTGGGACGAATGACAACTCCTCTCGGCTATTTTGCCGTTGCGCAAAAAATTGGCGACCATGCACCGGTTGGCGCTGTGTTCCACAGTCGCCGGTTTACTGGCGAGATTCTCACGCCAAACGCACCGGGTCGCGATCCCGTGGTTACGCGCATCATTTGGCTGCGTGGACTTGAAGCGCAAAATGCCCACGCCTTTCAGCGCTGCATTTACATTCACGGCACGCCGCAGGAAAAGACAATCGGCCAACCAGCCAGCTACGGTTGCATCCGGATGAAATCGAGCGACATCACCGCTCTTTACAATCAGCTTTTGCTCGGCTCGATCGTGCAAATTGTTTCCGATCGTTTGCCCAAAGTGCCAAAAGCGAAACCGTTGCCACCGAGTAATACGCTAGTCGCGGAGCTGGAAAAAACGACAGTCCAGGATCAGCCTGGCTCCAAATCGGATTCTGCTTCGCTC
>QHOJ01000245.1 GCA_003218735.1 Verrucomicrobiota bacterium | reverse complement strand
TTGCTCGTATAACAGAAAACGTAAAGACATAAACGAGGAAGCGAGGAATCCAGGAGACAAAATAAGGAAACCTTCATGGTTTTCCTAGCTTTCCAGATTCAGTTTCCTCTTTTCCCGCTTTCCTAATTTTGTTTTTCCGGTTCTCTTGATCTGCGATGGAATTTGAGAAGAACACGATGCTCTTCGGCGCCGATCCGACGCCGCGGATCGTTGCGATCGAGCTGGGCGAGACGGGAACGGTCAAAGTTTATCGCCGGGAAAAGAATGGATCGACAATCGCCGACGTTGAGCCGTTCCATCCATTCGTCTGGGCCGACAGCGACGTATCTCAGATATGGCTGGTTGATCACGGTCGATAGTTGGAAAGAACTAGTCGCCCTGCGCAACGGCCTTAAAAAAGCCAACCGCGATTTCTTCGCCTTGACTGATCCCGTTCAGCATTACCTCACTGCCACAGGGCGGACGCTCTTCAAGGAATTGCCCTTCGAAGAGCTGAAACGCATGCAGCTTGAGGTCCTTTCATTCGAAGAGCCTGTCGCCGGCGTCGCTGACGCCGGCCCAAGCGACCACATCATGAGCATTGCACTGTCGGACAATAGCGGGTGGGAGGAATTACTAATTGTCGATCCAAAAAACATCGAAGAATCAGAGCACGCCGCGCTGAAGCGGCTCACTGCGATCGTCAAAGAACGCGACCCCGACGTGATCGAGGGCCACAACTTGTTCCGGTTCGATCTGCCGTATCTGGTCGGGCGGGCGCGTAAAGCGAAAGTGAAGCTCGACTGGGGGCGCGCCGATGGTTTTCTCCGTTCGCGACCGTCACGACTCCAAATCGCGGAGAAAACAATCGATTATCCCAAGTTCACGGTTGGCGGCCGCCACATCGTTGACACTTTTTTGCTCGCGCAATTTTACGATGTCGGCATGCGTTCCCTCGCTGGTTTCGAACGGACCGATGTCGCCCGGCATTTCGATCTTTGCGACAGCGAGGAAATTTCAGCACTGACGGGCAAGGAATTGCAGCGCGCGTACATAGGCAATTCAGAACAATTTCGACGGCGCGCCCTGTGCGGTGTTCGGGAAACACGCGCATTATCGGAGCTGTTGAGTCCGAGCTACTTCATCCAGGCGCAAATTTTCCCATACAACTACCAGGACGTGATCGTGCGTGGCAACGCCACGCGCATCAATGCGCTTTTCCTGCGTGAATATTTCCGGCAACGTCATTCCATTCCCGAGCTGCCGATGGCGCGCGCATTCGAGGGCGGTTACACCGACATCTTCTTCACTGGCGTGGCGCGCAACGTCTGGCACTGCGACATTGCATCGCTCTATCCGTCAGTCATGTTGCAATTCGATTGCTTCCCCGCAACGGATCAATTGCAAATCTTCCGCCATTTGCTCACCGACCTCCGCACGTTTCGCTTGGAAGCGAAGTCAAAAATGCGCGCCGAGAAAGATCCCGGGAAGCGGCACCACCTCCAGGCACTGCAAAACACGTTCAAAATTCTGCTGAACAGTTTCTACGGTTACCTCGGGTTCGCGCAGGGACATTTCGCTGATTTCGATGCCGCCGCGCGCGTGACCCAGATCGGACGCGATCTTTTGAAAAAGATGATCGACTGGTTAGGCGCTCATGGCGCAAAGGTCATCGAAGTCGACACCGACGGAATTTATTTTGTCCCGCCGTCTTCTGTAGAGGCAGGCGTGTCGCCTGCAAAGACGAAAGGCAATGCAGCCGACACGGCTGCCGTTACAGCAGACCAGATCGAAGAACTTCAACGCGGTCTGGTGAACGAATTGCCGCCTGGAATCGAAGTCGAATTCGACGAGCAGTTCGACGCCATGTTCAGCTACAAAGCAAAAAATTATGCGCTCTTAACGCGCAACGGAGACGTCATCATCAAAGGTGGCGCGCTAAAATCGCGCGGACTCGAAAAATTCCAGCGCGTTTTCCTGGAGGAAATGATCAAGCTCATCATGCAAGGAAAACCAGAAGCGATTGCTGATCTTCGGGACGAATTCGAGCGAAAAATTCGAACTCGCGAATGGAAAATCGACATGCTAATGAAGACCGATACGCTCCAGGATTCGCTCGACAAATATCGTGCGAAGATCGCCGGCTCCGCCCGCAACCGCGCCGCCGCCTACGAGCTTGCTTTGGCCAGCGGCCGCAATTACAAGCCCGGCGACCAGATCAGCTATTACGTCAAGGCGACGCCGAAGAAAGTTCCCGCGTACGAGGCCGCCAGACTCGCTTCGGAGTTTGATCCCGAAAACCGCGACGAAAACATTGACTACTACGTCGCCAAGCTCGATGAGCTGGTAAAAAAATTCGGTGGACTTGCCACCACTGCCGGTTCAACTGCGAAGCAGGAGAGCCTGGCTCTTTAAGGAGGTATTCCGGTTATGAACACACGACGTCTATCACTG
>QHOJ01000006.1 GCA_003218735.1 Verrucomicrobiota bacterium | reverse complement strand
CCCGGCGCTCGATGGTGACGCCGGATTTTGTCGGGCACACGTTTTTGGTGCACAACGGAAAGACTTTTAATTCCGTTTTTATTACCGAGAACATGGTCGGTCACAAGCTCGGTGAATTTTCAGCGACACGCGTGTTTAAGAAACACGGTCCGCATACGGCGAAGGTGACGAAGTAGTTTTTGGTTGAGGGGTGAGAGAAATGAGAGTCTTGCGCGTATTGCCAAAGTGAAACTCTCAACAATCAACTATCAACTATCGACTGCTTTAGTGTTGGGCTGCGTAACGCTGGCTCGAGGGCTGGCCGCAGAGGGGAATAGTTCTTTGTCAGAATCCAAAATTGAAAACGCGGAACACGCTGTGACCGCTGAAACGTTGCTTGCGCAGAATGAAGACCTGCGAAAGCAACTGTCGATTGACCAGGAATCGGTCAAGGCGTTGACGAGCAGCCTGGCGGAATCTAATGCTGAGGCGGAGTTGTTTCGCCGCAAGTATTCCGATTTGGAATTGCGAATGGAAGCACTGGGTCTGGCTTCAGCGAACAAAGATCGCTCGAAGCTCGAGCAGCGGTTGTTGGCAGCGGTGAGCGATCTTCAGCTCGCACAGAAGGAGCGCGCTGAGTATCGCGACCAGATGTTGCGGCTGAACGAGGCGATGTTGCGTTACTTGAAAACATCGCAGGGCGGAGATGCGCAAGCGCGGATGGACGTGGAGACGCAATTGCGCAGTACGAACCAGCTGGTGACAAGATCGACAAACGCGCCGGAATCGCCGCTCCCGAGCTTGATGGATGGGAGCGTGATTAGCGTGAAAGACGAATGGTCGTTCGTAGTCGGCAATCTCGGCGAAAAACAAGGTGTGAAGATTGGGATGCCGATGCGGGTGATGCGCGATGACCGGAAGATTGCAACTCTGCGAGTAGTGGATGTGCGGCAGAAGATTTGCGGCGCCGTGATTCAGGAAATGGATTCGGAAAAGCAGAAAATAAGAGTGGGTGACCGTCTCCAGGTGGATGCGCAACCCAATGTAAGTTTAAAATAGATGGAAGTTAGATCGATATATAAATATGCGCGGATTTCGCCGTTTAAAGTGCGCGAAGTCACGCGTGAGATTCAAGGTCTGCCGGTTTCGGCTGCCCTCGACCTTCTCTCGTTTACGCCGAAAAAAGCGGCATTTTTGATCGGGAAAACCCTTAAGAGCGCCGTCGCCAACGCGGAAAACAATGCCAATCTTAAACCGGACAGCCTGGTCGTGAAGGAAGCGATTGTCGGTGAAGGCCCGACGTTGAAGCGAATGATGCCGCGCGCGCGCGGAAGCGGCAGCCGCATCTTAAAGCGCACCAGTCACATTCGGATCGTGTTAAGCGATGAGATCGAAGTTGAAACGCGGGAAACGAGGAAAAAGAAACGAGAACAAGAAAAGAAAGAGTCGCGAAAACACGCAGTAGTCGGTGAATCCACCGAGAAATCGGCAACCACGGAAAAAACGCCAAAGAAAAAAAAAGCGGCGGGAAAGAGAGCGAAAAAGTAATTTATGGGACAAAAAGTTAATCCAATTGGATTTCGCCTTGGTGTGAATCGCGACTGGCGCTCGCGCTGGTACGCCTCGCCTCAGGAGTTGCCGGCGTTTTTGCATAGCGATCTGGAGATTCGCAGTTATGTGAAGAAGAAGCTGCAGTTCGCCGCGGTTTCGAAAATTGTGATCGAACGCGCGTGGAACAGTATTCGCGTTACAATTTTCACGGCGCGTCCTGGCATCGTCATCGGACGCAAAGGCGCGGAGATCGAGAAGATGACGGAAGAAATTTCGAAGATGGCGCAGGGCAAGCAAATCAAGATCGACATCCAGGAAATCAAGTCGCCGGAGCTCGACGCGCAGCTGGTCGCCGAAAATGTTGCCTTACAAATTGAGCGCCGTATCGCCTATCGCCGGGCGATGAAGAAAGCGGTACAAACCGCAATGGATTTTGGCGCAGAAGGGATCCGCCTGCGTTGCTCGGGACGTCTTAATGGGGCGGAGATCTCGCGCTCGGAATGGTATCGAGAAGGCAAGGTTCCTCTCCACACGCTGCGAACTGGAATCGATTACGGATTTGCCGAAGCCAACACGGTTTATGGCAAAATCGGCGTGAAATGTTGGATTTGTAAAAAGGAAGAAGCACCCGCGCAAGCGGCCGCATCAGCGCCATCACCACCGCCGTTGCCAGTCCCTGAGCAAATTTAAGGAGAAACTGCCATGCCATTGATGCCGAAACGTGTGAAGTATCGCAAGTCCCAGCGAGGAAGTCGCAAAGGGACGGCCTCGCGCAATCTCAGAATCGATTTCGGTGAGTTCGGTTTACAGACGCTCGAGCGCGCCTGGATCACAAACACCCAGTTGGAAGCCGCGCGTGTGGCTCTCACCCGCAACATGAAACGGAAAGGCAAATTGTGGATCCGTATTTTCCCGGATAAATCGGTGACCTCGCGTCCGCCGGAAACGCGGATGGGCAAAGGCAAGGGCCAGCCGGAATACTGGGTTGCGACCGTGCGGCCGGGCAACATTTTGTTTGAGCTGGATGGCGTGCCCGAGTCGGTTGCTCGTGAATCCCTTCGGCTGGCGGCTGACAAGTTACCGGTGCGCACGAAGTTTTTGAGCCGGCATCATGTCGCCGCCGCCTGACGAAACCATGAAACTTTTTTGTCATTCTGAGCAAAGTGGAGCAAAGCGAGATGCAGTCGAAGAATCTCTCACTGTTCTTCGCGGCGCTTTGCGGGAGATGAGAGTAAGAGATGCCTCGACTCCGCTCGGCATGACAGGAGCGCTGCACCATATTGCGCCAAGAGACGCGACCTGCGCCAGGAGAGTCTGCATCTGCGTTTGCAACAGCAGAGCGGCCAGCTCGAGCAACCGAGCCGATTACGCTTGCTGCGGCGCGATGTCGCCCGGATTGAAACAGCCCTCGCGCAGCGCGTGAAACAAACTGAGAAAAAGTAAATTTATGGCCGAACAAGACGACCAAGCACTTCCCAAACCGCCGCCACTGCCGGCATCCGTGACGCGCGGTTCGCGGAAGACGCGCACCGGTGAAGTGATTTCGAGCAGCATGAACAAGACGATCGTCGTGAGGACGGTCACGCGCGTACCGCACCCGAAGTTCGGCAAAATCGTCAACCAGATGAAAAAGTTTTATGCGCATGACGAGGAGAGCAAGGCGAAAACTGGCGACACGGTCCGCATCATGGAAACGCGGCCTTTGAGCAAGCTAAAGCGCTGGCGATTGGTGGAAGTTGTCCAGAAGTAGTTCTCGATCTTATGGTCCAAATTCGATCCAGACTTGATGTGGCCGACAACAGCGGCGCCCGGAAGGCAACGATGATCGGGGTGATCGGCAAATCAACCCTTTATGCCCGGATCGGCGATGTGATCACGGCGAACGTGACAGAAGCGAGCGCGACCGGGACAGTAAAAAAAGGCGAGGTGGTGCGTGCTGTTCTGGTTCGCACGAAGCAACCGATCCGGCGCGAGGATGGCTCTCTGCTGCGCTTCGACAATAATGCAATCGTGATTATCGATAAAGATTTGAATCCGCGCGGCACGCGCATTTTTGGGCCGGTGGCGCGTGAATTGCGCGAGCGCAAATTTATGAAAATTGTCTCGCTTGCTCCGGAGGTTTTATGAACCGGATCAAGTGTCACGTAAAGAAAGGTGACCACGTGGAAGTGATCTCAGGGAATTTTCGAGGTTCCTCGGGGAAAATCCTGGCGGTGCTTCCGCAGAAGCAGCGTGTACTGGTTGAAGGAGTGCGAATTATCAAGAAACACCTCCGGAAATCACAGGACAACCCGAGTGGCAAGATCGCGGAGCGCGAAGGTCCGATTCACATTTCCAACGTGAAATTGATCGAGCGGGATGGAAAGCCGGTGAAAGGCGCGGAATCGAAAACGAAAAAAGAGAAGAAGAAAAGCCGGTCGACTGAGAAATGAATAACGAATTTTATCGCGATTACAGAGAGCGTGTAATGCCGGCGCTGCAAAAGCAGCACAGCTATAAAAACGTTCACCAGATTCCGAAGGTGGAGAAGGTCGTGATCAACACCTCCGTCGGCTCCCAATCGGACGTGAAACAGGCGCTGGAGGAAGCCAAGGCGGAACTGGCCTTGATCACAGGCCAGCGACCGGTTGAAACGCTTGCCAAGAAAAGCATTTCCAATTTCAAACTGCGAAAGGCGCAAGCGATTGGCGCAAAAGTAACCTTGCGTGGTGAGCGCATGTACGAATTTCTCGAGCGCTTCATTAAAGCAGCGCTCCCGCGCATTCGCGATTTTCGCGGCGTGTCTTCCCGCTGTTTTGACAAGCACGGCAACTACACACTCGGCATCTCCGATCAATCGATTTTTCCCGAAGTGGAGCTCGATAAAATCAAGCGCAACATCGGATTTGATGTTACAATTGTCACCACGGCACAAACGGATGAAGAAGCCAAATCGCTCTTGAGCGAAATGGGTATGCCGTTCAGCGACCGGGTGCGAAAGCCCGCGCAAGCTGCCTCACTCACATGAGCACTGTTACTGATCCCATTGCCGACTTTTTGGCGCGTGTCCGCAATAGCACACGTGCGCAAAAGACCGAGATGTTTGTTCCGTACTCGAAGATCAAGGCGGAGCTTGCACGCATCTTGAAGGATGAAGGCTACATTTCCGACTATTCGATCGACACGAGCGCTGCGCATCCCCGTATTAAAATCACCAACAAATTGGCCAACCGGACGAGCGCCATTGCCGGCCTGCGACGAGTGAGCCGGCCGGGATTGCGCCGGTACGTGGGCGCGGATGAAATCCCACGGGTGCTTGGTGGAATGGGATTGGCGATTCTGTCCACGTCGCGCGGTGTTTTATCGGGGCGCGAAGCGAGAAAACAAAAGGTTGGCGGCGAATTGCTCGCCTACGTTTGGTAATTTTATGTCACGAATCGGAAATAAAGCGGTCGAGATTCCCGAGAAAGTCAAAGTCAACATCGATAATGACGGAGCGGTCTCAGTTGAAGGACCAAAAGGGAAGTTGAGCTGGAGACTGCCGCGCGACATCACGGCGAGTGTGAAAGATAATCGCGTTTCAGTCCTGCGCGCAGCAGAGACGCGCAGCGCGAAAGCGTTGCACGGACTTTCGCGAAGCCTCGTGCACAATATGGTGCAGGGGGTCAGCGAAGGCTTCTCCAAACAGCTTGAGATCGAAGGAGTCGGTTTTAAGGCCGCGGTGCAAGGATCGACACTCAACTTGAGTCTCGGTTTTTCGCATCCGATCCCATTTTCGATTCCAAAGGAGATTAAAATTACTGTTACAGACAATACCAAGATCAACATCCAGGGCATCGACAAGAAATTAGTTGGCCAGGTGGCAGCTGACATACGCCGTTTCTATCCGCCCGAACCGTACAAGGGCAAAGGCGTCCGTTACGCAGGCGAGCAGGTTCGTCGCAAGGAAGGCAAAACCGTCCAGTAAATATGGTGACGACTCGTAAGCTCGCGCGTCAGCGCGTCCATCAGCGGATCAGGAAAAGAGTCACCGGCACAGCGGAGCGGCCCCGGCTTGCGGTTCATTTTTCCGGTAAACATGTTTATGCGCAGGTGATCGATGACGACGCTGGTCGCACGCTGGCTGCGGCATCGACTCCCGCGGATGCCTCAACCGAAAAGAATAAATCCGCGGCCAATCGCGCTGCCGCCGAACAAATCGGGAAGCTAATTGCCGAGCGTTTGCTGGCGAAGAAAGTTGATCGAGTTGTTTTTGATCGAGGCGGGTTCCTTTATCACGGGAAAGTGAAAGCTTTGGCGGATGCGGCGCGAGCGGGCGGTTTAAAGTTTTAATTCATGGCACAAACATCTTCAGGCAGGCGACCAGACTCGCGTAATATCGATAGAACTCCCGCAGCAAGGGGCGACACGACTGAGAAAGTCGTTTTCATCAATCGCTGCGCGAAAGTGGTAAAAGGCGGCCGGCGGTTTAGTTTCAGCGCCTTAATCGTGGCGGGCGATCACGATGGAAAAGTCGGCTGCGGATTTGGCAAGGCGAACGAAGTCTCCGAAGCGATTCGCAAAGCCTCTGAGGCGGCGCGCAAATCGATGGAAAAGGTTTCGTTGCGCGAAAATACGATTCCGCACGAGACGATCGGCGAGTACGGCGGTGGCCGCGTTTTGTTGCGACCAGCTTCACCGGGGACTGGTGTAATTGCTGGTGGCGGAGTGCGCGCGGTGGTCGAAGCAGCTGGGATTCGCGATGTGCTCGCGAAATCGCTTGGCTCAAGCAATCACGCAAACGTGGTCAAAGCCACGATTGAAGCGCTCCGGGGTTTACGCCGGCGTGACGAAATTTTCAAAGTGCGCGGGATTCGAGCTGGCGACGGAAAGGGTGAGCAGTCATGATGCGTCTTCATAACTTCCGGCCCCGTCCGGGTTCGCGTCATCGCGTCAAACGCCTGGGCTGTGGTGAGAGCTCCGGACACGGAAAAACGAGCGGTAAAGGCCACAAAGGGCAAAAAGCGCGCTCCGGCGGAAGCATTCGTCTCGGGTTTGAAGGTGGACAGATGCCGCTGATCCGGCGATTGCCAAAACGCGGATTTAACAACGCTGCCTTCCACAAGAACTACGCCATTGTGAATCTTGACGATCTCAATGAATTCAAGGCCGGCACGGTTGTAAGCGAACAACTGCTGCGCGAATCGAAGCTTGTCCGCGGTCATTTTGTCGGCATAAAAATTTTGGGCGGCGGCGAATTAAAGCATGGCCTGACCGTGGAAGCCGATAAAGTTAGCGCGGCCGCGCGAGAAAAAATTGAGAAGGCTGGCGGAACAATCATCCCGCGACTGCGGGACGATCGCCGAGTGCAAAGTGAATCCGCCCCGGTGGACAATGTCGATCTAACATCGGAGGACGCGCGAGAGAGGCCGAGTGCAATCAAAGCGTCGAAGGCAAAAGCGGGTAAATCGAAGCCGCGGGCAAAAAAGAAAACATCGCGGGAGAGCTAGCCGCTCGCAGAACTTGCTCCAGATTTAGCGAATGGTTTCGGCGTTTCTAAACACGGTCAAGATACCGGAATTGCGCCGGCGCATTTTGTTTACGCTGGCTGTGATTGTGATTGTGCGTTTAGGCGCAGCGATCACGACGCCAGGAGTCAATCAGGCGGTCTTGCAGGAATGGTTCCGCACTGCATCTGATAAAACTGGAGGCGGCGTCGCGGCGCTTTTCAATTTATTCAGCGGCGGTGCGCTGGAAAATTGTGCGATCTTTTCTCTGGGCATTATGCCTTACATCAGCGCATCGATCATGATGCAGCTGCTCACCGCAGTTATCCCGCAGCTCGGCAGGATGGCGCGCGAAGATGGCGGGCGGCAAAAAATCATGCAGTTGACGCGCTACACCACGGTATTTCTCTGCATTTTCCAGGGTTACCTGCTGGCGCTGTCATTTCAGCATCCGGAATCGTACCACACGATGCTGCCGGGAATCACCGACACAATCAGAAGCCTCGGCATTCCATTGGTCGATGATCTTGGCTGGACATTTCGAATCGTAACGGTGATCTCCCTAACGACCGGCACACTTTTTCTGATGTGGCTTGGCGACCAAATTACCGAGCGCGGGATCGGCAACGGAATTTCGCTGATCATCACTATTGGCATCGTCGCTCGTCTGCCGGCTGCGCTGGCCCAAGCATGGAAGACCTTTGTGCCTTCAGCGCAGACGGGGTCGAGCCAGGTGAATCCAATGGTCCTAGTGTTGCTGGTGTTGTTCCTGATCATTGTCATCGCGGCGGTGATCACGATTACGCAAGGCGTGCGGAAGATCACAGTGCAGTACGCCAAGCGCGTGGTAGGGCGAAAAATGTACGGCGGCCAGACGCAGTACATGCCCTTGAAAGTGAATTATGCGGGCGTGATGCCGATTATCTTCGCCTGGGCGCTACTACTCTTTCCGACCACGATCGTTGGCTTTGCATTTAAGAACAGTCCGACCGCTGCCAAGATCGCCAGCGCGCTTTCCAACGGCTGGCCGCATTACGTCGTTCTCGCAGGGATGATTTTCTTTTTCAGTTATTTTTGGGTCGCCACTCAGTTTCAACCCTCGCAAATCGCCGACGATCTGAAGAAATACGGCGGTTACATTCCCGGCGTCCGGCCTGGGAAACCGACTGCCGACTTTCTTGATTTCACCATGACGCGGCTCACGTTCGCGGGCGCGATTTTTCTTACTTTGATCGCGGTTCTGCCCAGCCTTATGAGCCAGGGACTAAACGTTCCCACGATCACCGCGCAGTTTTTCGGCGGCACGAGCCTGTTGATTATTGTCGGCGTCATGCTCGACACCATGCGACAGGTGGAAACGCATTTAATTCAGCGACATTACGATGGCTTTTTGCGCAAGGGCCGCATCCGCGGGCGATCGTTCGATCGTGCTTCCTATAGCCGCGGGGAAGCGGCCGCTGGCGGCACGCTCATGTGGCTCTACGTCGGTATCGCGGCGCTCGTTATCGCCGGCGTCGCCATTTTCCTTTACGGTCGATAGGTGAAAAGACGACTCGTTCTTCTGGGCGCGCCCGGTTCTGGAAAAGGGACCCAGGCGGAAATGATTACGCGCCAATTCGGTATTCCCGTAACTTCGCCGGGCGCGATTTTGCGGCGCGAGAAAGACCTCGGGACGCCTTTGGGTGAAGAGACCGCTGACGTCATCCAGCACGGCGGTCTGGTTTCGGACAAAATTATTATCGGACTAATTGAGGACTGGCTGCGCTTGCACGGCGGCCATGGATTTGTGTTTGATGGGTTTCCCCGAACCCTGCCACAGGCCGAGAGTTTAATGTCGATTCTGGCACGGTTGCGGACGGCGCTCGATTTGGCGATTTGGCTCGAAGTTTCGGAGCAGACTGTTCGCGACCGTATTTCGGGCCGCCTCCAATGCGGCGCCTGCGGCTTCACCACCAGCGTCAAGAGCGCCAAATTCGCGGAGCGCCCGGTTTGTCCTTATTGCGACGGACCTCTGGTGCGCCGAAATGATGATGACGTGACTGTTCTGCAACACCGACTCTCGGAATTTGAGACCAAGACCCAACCCCTCGCATCATTTTATCAGAAGATGTCGATCTTGCACCGGATCGACGGCAACCGCGATCGTGAAGCGGTCTTTGCCGATGTCTCGCGCCTGATCGAGGACAAAAAGGCGCCCGCATGATTCCGATCAAAAGCGCGAGAGAAATCGAAAAGATGCGGCAAGCCTGCCGCACTGCGAGCGACATTCTCGATCGTGTCAGCGAGCTTGTCCGCCCTGGAATTACAACGAAGGAGGTCGACGAAGCGGCCGCCGATTTCATGCAAGAGGCAAACGTGAAAAGCGCGTTCCTGGGTTATCGGCTTGGGCACCGGGTTTTCCCCGGGAACATTTGCATTTCGCTCAATGATGAAGTTGTGCACGGCATCGCGAGCCAGCGCCGGATTCAATACGGCGATATCGTGAAGCTCGATATTGGAGTGATCGAGGACGGTTGGGTGGGCGACACTGCAACCACGGTGCCGGTCGGGATGGTTGAAGAACGCATCGATCAACTATTGCGCGTGACCGAGACTGCGCTGGAGCGGGCCATCCGGATAGCCCGCGAAGGCACTCGCCTCGGCGATATCTGCGCGGAGATTGAGGACGAAGCGAAGCGCAGCCGGTTTTCGGTGGTACGTGAGTTTGTCGGTCACGGCGTGGGCCGCAAGTTGCATGAAGAACCGCAAATTCCCAATTACGGCAAACGCGGGAGCGGCCCGAAATTAAAGGCCGGAATGACGCTCGCGATCGAGCCAATGATTAATTTGGGCACGGCTGCCGTCCGATTGCTCGACGATGGCTGGACGGTGCGGACGGCGGATGGAATGCCCTCAGCGCATTTTGAGCACACTGTTTTGATTACCAAAGACGAGCCTGAAATCCTGACATGGCGCGCAAAGACGCAATTGAAGTAGAAGGCAAGGTCGTCGAGCTGCTGCCCAATACCATGTTTCGGGTTGAACTGGCCAATGGCCACCGCGTCCTGGCCCATATTTCAGGAAAAATGCGCCTGCACTTCATTCGCATCTTGCCAGGAGACAAAGTTATGCTAGAGATTTCACCCTACGATTTGTCGAAGGGGCGAATTACGTTTCGCCAAAAGTGACAACGCGGACGTGTCTCCGCGTTTTCCATTTCGCGGATTATGAAAGTACGACCATCAGTAAAAAGACTTTGTGCCAGTTGCAAGATCGTGAAGCGCAAGAACGTGGTGCGCGTGATCTGCAAAAACCCACGCCATAAACAGCGCCAGGGATGATTTTTATTTAGCGATTTAACTTTGTAACCTTGTAACTTTTTTAACGATCTCCCATGCCAAGATTATTAGGAGTTGAAATTCCGGCAGACAAACGCATCGAAGCGTCGCTCACCTACATTTACGGGATCGGCCTGAGCACGGCCAAGCGCATCCTCGAGCAGACGAATATCGATCCGAATTTGCGCGCGAAAAATCTTACCCCACAGCAATTGAACGAAATCATTCACGCCATCACCAACAATAAGCTCAAAATTGAGGGTGATCTGC
>QHOJ01000280.1 GCA_003218735.1 Verrucomicrobiota bacterium | reverse complement strand
GGAACGTCTTACGATCGTCGCCGCGACTGACTGCACCGATGTTCCGCCGCCGTGAATTCGACTAATATAATAGAAGCTTGCGCTGAAGATTTCCACCGCTGCCAAAATCACAACCGAGCCTAGTCCAACGCTGAAGTTCCTATCGGAACGTGTGGCGTGTGAAAGAAGGATACGCATGGGGCGATCGACCCATTCCTGTAAACGCGCTTTCACAAAACTGTCAACTCGCCAGTCTTTGGGAGTAGCTCGCGTCACTGCAAATCGTGGATCGACGTCTCCTATCGAGAAATATCGCTCTGGCTCAGAATCTTGAATCCTTCGCCCATCAGAACCGATGAAGCGCATTCGGTATCATCAACGTGCAGAGCGAGCGCGGCAAAGCCGCGTGGACGCGTCAGTAACGGATAAGTAAAATGAACATTAACCTCCGCCATGAACAATGCCGCGAGCAGTTTCACCAGTTGTGTGGCTACCTCTCGCATTTCCACCACCACTACCTCGCAGACGCTCGGGATCGCTCACCACAATCCGCGCAATAGCCGAGTCAGTCGATTCTGAGACACTCAACGCCACCACGTGAGTGTTGTTTGTGTTGAGCATCTTCACGATGTCGAGCATGGCTCCCACCTTGTTCGGCAGGAAAACAGAGAACTGCTTGACCAGTGGTCCTCCCATCTTCGACGTTGTTTCCGGTAAATCGACAGGCATTTGAGTGGCTCGTGGCACAGGCATCTTGCCTGCGAACGGCAATTGTTCACAGCCGGGTAGGCTGCGCCACGAGAGAGTATCTCATTGTCGATGTTTCGTTGGCAAACCCAATGTGAACGTAATTTGTTAAAAGTTACATCGTTACATCATTTTAACTTTTGTAACTTTTTAACTTTGTAACGCTTTCCAGCTTCATTCAGGCTGTTCATTTGGTTGTGGCACAGGCATCTTGCCTGTGGAATAGAAAATCTCACAGCCTGGAAGGCTGTGCCACGAGATGGACGAAGAGAATGAACTGGTTGCGTTGCGACGAAGCAAACTTGACGCGCTCCGTGCGCAAGGTGTCGAGCCGTTCGGCGCTACCTTCGAGCCGGACGGATCAATCGCGGAGGTGCGCGAAAAATTTACGGAGGGAGAAATCATTCGCGCGGCTGGCCGCATCACCGCGCATCGCGACATGGGCAAGAGCCACTTTCTTGATCTTCGCGATGCCACTGGCCGCATTCAAATTTATATTCACGCGAAAGAAGTTGGCGCGGATCTAATCGATCTTTTTCGTTTGCTTGATATTGGCGATTTCATCGGCGTCGAAGGAACATATTTTCTCACCAAAAGTGGCGAGCCGACGCTGAAGGTCCGCACGTTCCGGATTTTGGCTAAAGCTTTGCGGCCGCTTCCAGAGAAGTGGCACGGATTACAGGACGTTGAGGCGCGCTACCGGCAGCGTTATCTCGACCTTTTCACGAACGAGCGTTCTCGTGCCGTGTTTGAAAAGCGCATCGCGATTATTCGCGAGACCCGGCGCTTTTTCGAAGAGCGCGGCTTTCTGGAAGTGGAGACGCCGATTTTACAGACCATCGCCGGTGGCGCTGCGGCCGAACCATTTAGCACGCATCACAAGGCACTCGGTCTCAATCTTTATCTGCGAATTGCCCCAGAGCTGTATTTGAAACGCCTGCTCGTGGGCGGATTTAACAAGGTTTTCGAGATCAATCGGAACTTTCGCAACGAAGGCATTTCCCGAAAGCACAATCCCGAATTCACCATGCTCGAAGCATACTGGGCGTATGCCGATTTCGAAAAAATGGCGGACCTCGTCGAGGAGCTAATCTGCGATGTTGCCGAGAAAATTCTCGCGCTGGACGTTACAAAATTGGAGGGCGGAGCTCCTGCGACGCCGGGGCTGCTCGCTGCAGAGGCTCGCGGGAGCTCGCCCCTCCAGATCGAGCATCGGGATGCCGATGGGAAAATCACGCGGACAATTAATTTGAAAAAGCCGTGGCGACGTGCCCGTTATCACGATTTAATGCGTGAAGTCGCCGGAGCGGATTGGTTCAATCTTACGAGCGCACAGCGGCGAGAGCGCGCCACAGACAAACTCGATGTGGAGATTTCACCACAGCTCGCCGACTTCGAGGTTACACAGCATGTCTTTGAAAAGCTCATCGAAGAACAGATGATTGACCCGCTCTTCGTCACGCATTGTCCGAAAGAACTGGTGCCGCTCGCGAAACAAAACAGCGAGGACGATTCGCTTGTCGATGTCTTCGAACTGATCATTAATGGCGCGGAGATTGCGCCTGGTTACAGCGAGTTAAACGATCCGCTGGCGCAGCGTCAGCGTCTGCTCGAACAGGCGGGCGAAGAGACACAAAAGATCGATGAGGAATTTCTGCTCGCGCTTGAGCACGGTATGCCGCCAGCCGGCGGATTTGGCCTCGGCATCGATC